>DQCG01000328.1:286-6371 GCA_003533825.1 Phycisphaerales bacterium | reverse complement strand
TTCGAGGCGATTGATATCTGGTCGGCCCACCAGGGCTGTCTTCACCTTGACGATGTGGCCAAACGCCTGGGCGCAGAAGGCCTGAAAACGCTGCTGGCGAAACACAATCTCAAGCTATTCGCATTTTCCGTATATTCGGGCGGATATGAACGCTATGCGGAGCTGTTAGGCAAGGCTGGAGGTGGTGTTGCGGTTCGAGGCAGCGGTCCGGCGTGTAAGCCCGAAGAACTCACCGCAAGGATGCGTCAATTCATTGAAGGTCTCAAGCCACTGGCGGAACTGGCCGAGAAAAACAATTCCTATCTCGCAATTGAAAATCATGGCAACGCGCTGCTTTGTTCGCTGGATTCATTCAAGGCTTTCGTGGATATTAACACGTCGCCGAGGCTCGGTATTGCGCTGGCGCCATATCATATCCAGACACAGAAGGCTTCCGTGCCCGAAGCGATACGCATTTGCGGCAGGCAGCTCATGTTCTTTTATGCATGGCAGCACTATCCCGATTCCAAGCAATTGCCGGGTGTCGGCCCGACGGATATGAAGCCCTGGATTAAGGCGCTGGCGGATGTACGATACCGTGGTTACGTCAATCCCTTTATGCACGGGCACCTCGAACCGGATGTAATGTCGGCCAATCTAAAAAAATCACGCGATTATCTGAAAGACTGCTACAGGAAATCAATGAAAATGTGAAACATAATCCAAAAGAAAACTGGAACTGAGAGATAAAGGAGAAAAGTATGGATCAGAGGAAAGAGAAAACGGGCAAGACCAATGGCCTGAACCGGCGTGAGCTGATGCGCACCGGGGCGGTGGCCGCAGCCGGGCTTGCTGTCAGTGGTGTCAGCGGCGCGTATGCCGGGACAGACGTGACCAAAACACGCAGCTACAATCCGGAAATGAAGTACAGGCCTCTCGGAAAGAGCGGACTCCATATTTCGGAGGTTTGTCTCGGAGGACACTGGAAACGCGTGGATAAGATGGTGCCGGGCGTGTTTAAGGGCAGAGGATGGCTCAGTGCCGATCTTGACGATTCCGACTTCCTGAAGAACCGCCGCGATGTGGTAACTCGATGCATTGAGCGAGGTATTAACTACATTGATGCGTGTACGGTGCAGGAGGTCATCACCTATGCGAGAGCCCTTAAAGGAAGGCGCGACGCAATGTACCTCGGTTTCTCGTGGTATCAGGAGGAGATGCGCAGCCTGAGCCGCCAATGGCAAGAAGCCAGGAAGAAAGGCAAGCCGATGCCGGCCGGTTGGATCACCAAGCAACTCATGGCCGCCCTCGACAAGGGCATGAAGCAGACTGGCCTCGATTACGTGGACATCTGGCGGATTACCATGCACGAGCAGAGCGGCCGGCATAATGTTACTGAGGTCGATGAAATGATGGCCGCTCTCGAAAAGGCGCGGAAACAGGGTAAGGCCCGCCTCACTGGTTTTTCGTCGCATGATCGTCCACATATCAAGTGGATGATCGAAACCTACCCCGAGGTTGTCCAGGTTGTAGTCACGCCCTATACGGCCAAGAGCAAGGTCATGCCGACAGACAGCCTCTTCGATGCGATAACTAAGCACGGTATAGGCTTTTTCGGCATCAAACCTTTCGCAGGCACCTCGTTGTTCAAGGGTGACAGCTCGCCCGACAGCCCGACTCGCGAAGAAGACGATCGGCTGGCCCGTATGGCTATCCGCTATATCCTTTGCAATAAGGCCATTACGGCGCCTATTCCCGGTATAATTAACCCGCAGCAGGTTGACAACGTCGCTAAAGCTGTCCAGGAGCCGGATCTTGATAAAGCCGAAGCTAAGGTGCTCTCGACGGCTATGGACGAAGCCTGGGCCAGGCTGCCGGACGACTACCAGTGGCTCAAAAAATGGGAATACGTGTAACAGCCGGACGGTACTGAAGTAACGGTTCGATTAATTGGATTATAAACAAGGATGAAATGAATGAAAGTCACGAAACAGCAGGTCGTGACACTGGTCTGTTTTATCGTGAGCGGTTTGCTGCTGGTTTTTGCGGCAAGCTGCTCGCTTGAGAAGCAGGCTGCAGACGACTCAGAACATAAACACATCGAAGATAATTCAGGTGAGCATCAGGTCACAGGAGATATCCCTGAGAAAAAGGGATTTGTCGCCAACTTATTTTGCAGCGCATGTCACTACGGTTTCAGTGACGAGGAACTCGCACGCACTCACGAACTGGCCGGCGTCGGCTGCGAAAGATGTCACGGCGAATCCGAGCGACATCGCAGCGACGAAGATAATATCACGCCGCCCGAGATTATGTACCCTAAGGCGAAAATCAATCCGACCTGTATGATGTGCCATCCGCGGCACGAGATCCGCCATGTAGAAAACCACAAAGCGTTGCTCACAGGCGCCAAAACGATTTTTGATTCGGCGGACGAGGGTGATAATCAAGTATACTGCACTGATTGCCACGCCAAAGATCACCGCATCAACGTTAGAACAATACGCTGGGACAAGGAGACCGGCGAGATGTTCAAATAGTAACCTAAAGATGCCGGTTCGTCTCACACAGGCGAACCGGTATTATCCTTGTATTTCTCTCGCAGCGCTTTAAGTTCGACTTTCAACTCTTTGACAACCTTCGCATATGCCGGGTCGCCGAATACGTTCTTCATTTCCTTCGGATCTTTCTTCAGGTCGTACAGTTCCCACTCGTCGATGTCGTTATAGAAGTGGATCAGCTTATAGCGTTTGGTTCGTACGCCGTAGTGCCGTTTGACACTGTGCACTGCCGGGTATTCGTAGTAGTGGTAATACATCGACTTTCGCCAGTTCCGGGGTGTCTTTCCCTGCAGCACCTTGCGAATCGACTCGCCCTGTATATCGGCCGGGACCGGCACGCCGGCAAAGTCAAGGAATGTTGCGCCGAAGTCCATGTTCAGGACGATTTCATCGCTTACCGAGCCGGCCTTGACCTGTCCGGGATAGCGTACCAGCAGCGGCATTCGCAGCGATTCTTCGTACATGAACCGTTTGTCGAACCAGCCGTGGTCGCCGAGGTAGAAGCCCTGGTCAGATGTGTAGATAACGACCGTATCCTTCGCAAGGCCAGATTCATCGAGGTAATCGAGGACCCGGCCGACGTTATCGTCCACCGAGGCAATGCACCGCAGGTAGTCTTTAATATACCTCTGATATTTCCAGCGAACCAGGTCTTTGCCCTGTAGATTCGCTTTCTTGAAAGCCTCGTTCTTCGGACCGTACGCTGCATCCCAGAGCCTCTTCTGTTCGGGTGTCAGGTTCTTACGGGTGGGTGTAAGTTTCAGGTCGTTTTGCGTCATTGTCTTGGCGATACTCATGTCCTGCTCTTTCGCGGCGCGCCCGCGGTTGGAGTAATCATCAAACAAGTTGTCGGGCTCCGGTATTGTCACATCATCGTACATCGTAAGATGCTTCGGGCCCGGTTCCCAACGGCGGTGGGGGGCCTTGTGCTGATACATCAGGCAGAACGGCTCGCCCGGTTTTAAGCTCTTGAGCCACTTCAGGGCATGGTCCGTGATAATGTCCGTTACATACCCCGTGTATTTTTTCTGCCGGCCCATCTCTTTCATCGCCGGATTATAATATGCTCCCTGTCCCGGCAGGACGTTCCAGTAATCGAAGCCGGTCGGGTCGGTCTTGAGGTGCCACTTGCCGATCATTGCGGTTTTGTAGCCGGCCTTTTGTAGCAATTTGGGAAACGTTTGCTGACTACCGTCAAACTTCTTACGATTGTCGATAACGCCGTTGAGGTGGCTGTATTTACCGGTCAGGATGACAGCCCGGCAGGGGGCGCAGATGGAATTAGTGCAGAAGCTGTTTTCGAAGCGCATGCCCTCTTTGGCAATCCTGTCGAGGTTCGGCGTCTTATTGATTTTGCTGCCGTAACAGCTCATGGCGTGCGAGGCGTGGTCGTCTGTCATTATGAATAAAATGTTCGGTCGTTTTCTCTCCGTCATCTGACCGAGACTGTTGCAGCTTGGCATAACTGAAAGTGCCGCCGCCGAACCGGTTATATAGCCCAGCCGTTTCAGAAATTCTCTTCTTGTCTGTTTTTTCATATTGATTCCTTTCTCATATTTCAATGATAACATTTTGCCCGGCGGAATTATCCGTTATCTTGCCAAAAATGGGCGTTGGGAATATTCGGAGGTACATCCAGCTTGCTCTCGAAGTCTCTAAGCAGTTTTTGGTGTTCGGCCAATGTCGATGCGTAGCGTGCTGTTGCCGCGAGATTCCTGATTTCACCGGGATCCTTTTTCATATCGAAAAGCTGCTCAACCAGATTACCCTTGTATGTGATATATTTGTAGCCTTCTGTCCGAACCATCCTGCCGGTATTGGTACTTACTTCCGAAACGATAAAGTCATGGGATGAACCTCTTTCTGCCTCGATGATTGGCCGCAGACTCAAGCCTCGCATATTTGCCGGCGGCTGAATCCCCGCATAGTCACACAGTGTCGGTGTGATATCCAGCCCGGAAGTTAAGTGAATTGTGTCATTCTTATTCTCAACGACGTGCCCCGGCCATGAAAAGAGCAGCGGAACCTTCGCCGCCTCGTTGTAGAAACTGCTCTTTCGCACCATCTGATGATGTCCCATCCCCTCACCATGATCGGCGGTGAAAACGACCAGTGTGTCCTTCTCGCGGCCGGAGTCTTTTACCGCCCGCAAAACACGTCCTATCTCGGCGTCAACCTGCTCGATATTGCGATAGTAGCTCCATCTGTAATATCGCCACTGCTGTTTGTCCCAGTTGCCCTTGAACGGCTCGTTGCCCAGTCTTCTGTTCCTGATTGCTTCCGGCTCATTCGCATCGTACTCGAAATTGTCCGGCAGCTCCGGAAGCTCGCCGGCCAGTTCCGGATATCGGAGTTTCTCTGGATTGTTCATATTCAGCCGCAGCCATTCACAGATGTCGTGGGGTTGCATGAACGACGCCACCAGCAAAAATGGTTTCGATTTCGAGCGGTTTCGCAAAAAGCCCTCGCAGGCGCGTGACATGGCCGTATCGCAAAGGTAGCCGAAACCGCCGATTCCCGTATTGATGACTTTGAAGCCGGGGATATTGCTTGTGTAGGTTCTTGGCAAATGCCATTTGCCGGCGTAAAAAGTTTCGTAATCGGTATGCTCTGAAAACCACTGGCCGAGGTTCGGAATGTCCGAGCGTATTGGCCGGCCGTTGACGTAAACCGTGCACTCGCTGCTGGTCCGGCCGGTAAATATTGCACTTCTCGCGGGGCTGCACAATGGATTAGCAGTGTATGACCGGGTAAAGCTGATGCCGCTGTTCTTGAGCCGGTCGAGCGCCGGAGTTCGCACGTGACGGCAGCCACCGGCAGAGATCGTGTCAATATGCTGCTGGTCGGTGATAATTAAAATGATGTTCTTCGGCTTTGGCTTACGGCCCTGACGCCCGGCGAGAACATTTCTCGTCGACGCGGCATTGGTCAGTAATGCCACTGCACCACTGCTTAATTTTATAAATTCCCGCCTGTTCACGAGACAGCCGGGCTGGTCTTTTACGGTGCGCTTGTTCATAGCTACTGTTTCCTTTTTCTTTGATAGGATTCTCGTGCTTCTTTAATCTCTCTTTCGATGATTTGCTCAGCTTTCTCATCTAAGATGTAAGCCTTGTTCATCGAGGCCACGGCCAACAACCGATGCCGGTCATCGAGCCAGTATTCATAAGGAAGTATCCCGCTTCCTAATTGAACGAAGCAGTGCAGCGGAATATCTTGCCCTTCTATTTTCATAGGAGAGACACCGCGGTAAAACAGCCGGTGACTCGGCTTCGACAGGCGCATGCCTTCGAGCAAATCGAAGCTCACCGAACTGCCCTTGTCATACGCAAGACGTTGCACCGCTTCAAACAGGCTCAAGTCGCTCGTGGTTGTTTCCGTTCCTTCGGCAGCCTTGCCATTGTCGCTGCTGAGCAGTTCGGAAATATGCTTGCCGTCCGGCCCGAAGAACCGGCTTTGCAGCCTCCATTGAATGGGTGAGGCCAGCCGGTTATTACGGCACTTTATTTTACCGTCGATGATATGTGTTATCGCATCTGTTTGAA
>DQCG01000328.1:0-248 GCA_003533825.1 Phycisphaerales bacterium | reverse complement strand
TTGCCGCTTTCCCGGTATCCATGACAGGTCCAGATTCTGTAGGAGTGCATCCAGTTTCCGGACGGGCTGAAATTTCCAGGTGCTGGTGGAAGCTTAGTGAGGGCATCCAATTCCATGAGCATGCTCGGTGTTGTAGGGGAGCCAACGATTGTCCTTTTCTGTTTTGCCATAATCGTCTCTTCGTTAATGATTTCGTATGCTACTTGTAGTCTTTGCCGGCAAGGCTGTCTTTGCAGGAGGCTCGCCAC
>DQCG01000410.1 GCA_003533825.1 Phycisphaerales bacterium | reverse complement strand
ATCAAAGCAGTCGTAATTGCGGCTCGATTTTCAGGCAGAGTTCGGAAACGGAGCTTAAAACGCCTTGCTGCCATGGAAGTAGACGCCAAAGACAAGGAAATCCTCTTTCTTAGAGACATGGTTGACCAGCTAAAGATGCAGGTATCAATCCTTCAAAAAGGGATCAAGAAGAAACAGAAGAACCCTCGATACACCCTTCGCGAAAAGCTTTTCATCCTCTGGCAAATGGAAACATACCAGATACCAAGGCGTAGGGTAACTGAGTATTTTGGCATCGCCAGATCTACGCTCTACCGTTGGCTGCATAAGATCGAAGATCAGCAACAAACCAGTATTCCAGCCAACAAAACACCCCTGGAAACAGCAGTTCTGACCTGGGAGATCACAAAATCAAACATTGATTGGGGACGTGTTCGGATTGCCAATCAACTGGCATTGCTGAACATCTTCATTTCAGCCTCCACCGTCCGAAATATCCTTCAAAGACCTAAGCCCCGAAACACTCCTACATCTTTTGAAATTCCAAGAGAAGCTCAAGAGAAAACAGAATCCCGCTCCATTCCTGCCTGGTATCCAAATCATGTTTGGTCTGTCGACACCACAATGGTTTTGTGTTGGGGACTCTGGCCTATTCACATCTTTGTTGTGATTGATCATTTTTCCCGTAAAGTCATGTCTGTGACTCCACTTGAAGGACCCAATGCAGGATGGATTATTAGTGCTTTGGAAAGTGCCATTCAAGAACACGGAGCCCCAAAGCATATCATTTCAGATCAAGCTAGTGTCTTTACAGGAGATGCTTTTGCAGAGCTATTAGAAAGCTGGAATGTGAAACCGCGTTTTGGAGCTATAGGAAAACATGGTTCCATCTCAGTTACCGAAAGAGTCATCAAAACACTTAAGTACGAATGGCTGAAACGAGTATCGATCATTAAGGGATTTGATCACTTGACCATGTTGTGTAAAGAATTTCAATATTGGTATAACATCTGGCGACCACACATGACATTGGATGGCATTCGACCTGATGATGTCTATTACGACAAGAAACCGGAGAAACCGGAGAAACCGAAGCGTGATTCAAAAAGGCTTCCATGTAATATCGAACAACATCTGTTCTGGGAAACTCGCACTACTGGGTACCGCCTGAAGGACGTTGCGTAGTCTCTTATTCTTTGTGGCTCCCCCTGCCCTTGTGATCACAGAGTATGTCTCTCAATGAAACAATAATCCGACGAAAGTTTGCTCCATTGTGGATTCATGATCATCATCGAGACTACAAATTCACTAACGTTGTCCCATTCATGAACTTTTCAAAGAGCTCTTATAATGAATCCAGAGGTTCCACAGTGGTCCGATGTTCGGTTGACAAGCACAAGCCCTGCCATTGCATTCGATATATCATATTTCGTTCGTCCATGGTAAGATGTTTGTATGACATCGCGTGCTCTCCGTAGTCTGAAGTCTTTGAATAACTCCAAGCTACCGGATTTGGCTCGCGATGTCTTCTCTATTCGCTTGTTGCACTTACCATGTGAATTCGCCGACACTCTCCAGAAATATCGAACTACTTTAGCACTGAATTATCGCAAAACTAACACTAAATTATCTATAGCCAAACACCACATTTGTTACCAGAAAATGATATAGATGACAACGTAGGCTCCGGCAACAAAACCCCACCAGATCAGGAGGTTCTTGTACCATGGATTGGAGCCGACTTTCTCCTCGGTCGGCAGAAAGAGCATGTGTCGCTTCCATATCCATAGACTTACCCTAGCCGGCTCGGGGGCGGCTCGCATATAGCTGGTTGCTACATGGAATGCGACAACGGGAATCAGAAGGATTCCCGCCAGGACAAATGAATTGACGTCGACATTCAGCATTTTCAGTATGGCCGGCAACAAAGTCATCGGGATGCATAACAGCAGAGTAGCAGTGGCAGAAAAGTTATTCGAACGAGGCCATAATAAGGCCGAGACAAATACCACGACGATGGGGACCGCCATAAAGAACCAACATTCCTGGAAATAGCCGAACAGTGTTTCCCATCGCCCGACGACGGGAGTCCACAAGACGCCTATAGCCAGGACCGCCGCAGCAGTATAACGGCCTATGCGAATCATTTCCCGCTCAGTAGCGGACGGCTTCCATAAGCGCTGGTAGAAGTCGATGGTCAGAACGGTCGCACACGAGTTGACCAGAGAATCGATGGTGGACATGATCGCGCCGATGAGAGCGGCAAAGACAAGGCCTCGGATCCCAAATCCGAGCGGGCCGATCAGGTGACTGACAATCTGGGGATAGGCTTGATCGGGATTCTCCAAATTTGGGAAGATTCGATATGCGATCACACCGGGGAAGCAGACGGCCAGGGTCAGAAAGATTCCGAGAAAGCCGGCGAAGATGACGCCGGCGCGAGCATCCCACTCGCTCTTGGCGCCGAGAACCCGCTGATTGATATATTGGTTTGTGGCATAGTACCAAAGATGCGTCGAAACGGTTAGTACGAGTATGCCGGTCCAGGGCAGTTCGGGGTGGTCGGCCGAGAGGATAAGATGTGCACGGTCGCCGGTGCCGCGCATCGCCTCCCAGCCTCCGACTTCGTGCAGGCCAAGAAAGAATACAAGCAGGCCGCCGCCCAATAGCAGGATGGCCTGAAACAGATCAGTCCAGACGACCGAGGCCAGGCCGCCTGCAATGGTGTATGCTCCGGCAACTACTGCCAGGACAATGATCGCGAACCAGAGGTTAACGCCAAAAATGGTATGTAGAGCCAGGCCGCCTGCGAACAGAACGCCGGCCAGGTTGATCAAGATATAGGATAGAATAGTGATAATACCGAAGGTAAATCGGCTGGACGGTCCGAAGCGGTGCTCCAGCCATTCGGGCATCGTACTGATATGTTTTCGAAGATAGAATGGCACGAAAAAAATGATCATGACAGTCATGGCCGGGAAGACGCTCCACTCCCAGTTCGCCACGGAGATGCCGTAACGGTATGCAAATCCAACTTCACCAATGAACTGCTCAGTAGAGACACTCGAAGCGATCAGAGAGGTGCCGATGGCATACCAGGGCAATTTGTTGCCGGCCAGGAAGTAGCCTCTGGCGGATTTTTTCTCCCGACGGGCAACCCAGAATCCGATTAGAACGACAAGGCCGATGTATAGGATGAACACCGCGTAGTCAAGATAGCTTAGTTCCACAACGACTCCTTTCTAATAATAAAGAAGTTAGCTGGTCACGTTAGCGACGATGGCGTTTTTGATGGCTTGCGTCATTTCCAGTTCCTGCTCGTCTGTAAGCCGTGATGGGATAGTGACTATGACCGAACGCTCAAAAAGGTCATCGCTGGTTGGGCACGTCCCCTTGCCATATTCGAAGAGGCTGTCAGAGTTCTGTGACAGCGACCAGGGATTGCCTGCCGGCGAGAGGGGGACCTTCTCCACAAGTGAACGAATATTATGATAGATATGCAAGCCGTAGTTCGACAGGTGGAAAACATTATCAATCCCGCCATTCGTAAGATGCTGTGCAACCCCACCAGCGTGAGACTCTTTATCGAACATGAGTATGAGAAACGGACCCGTATCACCATCGGGATCATTAAGTCTGCGAAATGAGACGCCTTCCATATGTCCGAGCATGTCTTTTATCCGCTGCTTGGAGGCCTTCATGTGTGCTATGACATGAGACAGCTTGCGGAGTTGAATGTTAGCTACGGCGCCGGCCAGCTCTCCCATCCGTCGGCCCTGTCCCCAGAAGCAGACCTCTCCGGTTTCATCCGGCAGTCCTTTTTTCCAGGGAACACCGAGGTCATGAGCAGCCACGAGACGGGTATAAAGCTTCTCGTCGTTGGTGACAAGGAGTCCGCCTTCACCGGCCGTGACATTCTTATTGATTTGCAGGCTGTACATCCCCACCTTCCCGAATGTGCCGACTTTCCGTTTCCTGAACGAACCACCGTTGCATTGCGCACAATCTTCAAGCACGGGTATGTTGTGTTTGTTGGCGATTCGCATTATCGCGTCCATATCACAGGGAGTACCGGCCATATGTACCACGGCGATGAGCTTAGTGCGCGGGGTGATCTTCTTCTCCAGATCTTCCGGATCCATATTGAAGCTGCGATCAACCTCGCAAAGAACAGGGATAGCGTTATTTTGAATCACGGCCGTCACGGTAGCCACCCATAATAATGCGGGAACAATAACTTCAGTGCCCGGACCGACCCCCAGGGCGGACATGGCCGTAAACAGGGCGCCGGTGCCGCTATTGACAGCCAGAGCGTGGTCAACATCGTAAAAGGTGCGTGCATATTCTTCCAATTGATCTACATGGGTAGGGGATTGGGGACCATAATATCTGAACAAGGCACCCTTACGCACCACATCGGCAACAGCTTCTTCCTCCTGCCTGCCCAACCAGTTTATTCCCGGAAATCCACTCGGCCAATCTTTTTCCATAAGAAACTCCATTACTAATAGGATCAACGCTCTGATCAGGGATGTTTATTCATCCACTGCTATATATCGAGATTAGTTTGTAATGTTAAAAGTGCCCTGCAAAACGATTTCATCGCTTTTGTGGCCAATCATTACTTTGAATTCTCCAGGTTCCACTACTTTCTTGAGATAACGATTTACCAGAGACAAATGGCTGGGACCCAATTCAAACTGAACCTTCTTTGATTCGGCCGGTTTCAACCATACCTTCCTGAAAGCTTTCAACTCTTTGACAGGCGTGGAAACAGAACTTATAGGATCGTTGATATAAAGCTGTATGACATCTGCTCCGACACGCCGGCCGGAATTCGTTATCATAATACTAATGTTAACCTTGCCGCCCGGGCCGGTTTCGCTGGGAGTGATTTTAAGATCGCTGTACTTAAAGGCAGTATAGCTGAGTCCATGACCAAAAGCGTACAACGGGGCTGGGTCCATATCGACATAAGGTTTTCCCCACGCATTTTCAAGCCAGTATTTCTTGGATGGAGGATAATTATAATAGACCGGCAGTTGTCCTACATGCCTTGGAATTGTTATAGGCAGGTGGCCACTTGGATTATAGTCTCCGAATAGTATATCTGCCACTGCGGCTCCTCCCTTTTCACCCGGACACCATGCTTCCAAAATCGATGGTACATGCTCGGCAATCCAGCGCGTTGCCAGAGGCCTTCCATTGACCAGAACAACCACCGTCGGTGTTCCAGTGTCATATACAGCCTTAACCAATTCCTGCTGCATTCCGGTCAATTCCAGAGTGGCGGCGTCATAGCCTTCACCGACCGTTCCTTTCTTACCCGGTGTACGCCATTCATTCTCACCCACAACAATTATTGCCACTTCGGATTGGCTGGCCGCCCGACATGCCTGCTCGATCTCGTTCAGGTCATTACCGACAACATTACAGCCCTTTACATAACGAATATTTGCATCGCGGCCGACCTTGGATCGTATACCTTCGAGGATGGTGACAATATCCTGTGTCACATTTATCGATGTGTAATCGCCGAGCAGATTCTTTTCGTGATCGGCATTCGGACCTATAACTACAATCGATTTAATATCTTTGCTCAAGGGCAATAATTGATTATCGTTCTTCAATAATACAATAGCTTCCCTTGCGGCTTGATGTGCTGTCTCCTGATGCTCTTTTCTATGAACAATATCTTCGGCCCGCTTGCCATCTACGAAAGGTTTTTCAAACAGATCTAATCTGAATTTCTGCTTGAGAATTCGCCTCACCGCACGATCAACGAGGTCCTCAGAAACCAATCCTTCTCGAACGCTTTCCAAAAGCGGTTTCTGATAGGCGTCTTCATAAGATATCCCTACGTCGACACCGGCATTCAGAGCGAGTATCCCGGCCTCCTTTTGATTCTTTGCAAGTCCTTCATATACCACTGTAGTTAAACCACCGCCTTCGCACAGGACCAGGCCTTCAAAACCAAACTCGTACCGAAGAATGCCTGTGAGAATATATGAAGAGCTGTGCGTTGCAATGCCGTCAATGGCGGGATAGGTTGCCATAACTCCTAATGCACCACCTTCTTTGATTGCTGCCTCCCACGGCGGCAAAAAGACACTGCGTAAAGTCCGTTCTGAAATTTCCATTGCTCCTCGTTCAAGCCCACTCAAAGGTTGGCTTTGCCCGGGGTAATGGCAGAATCCGGCGACACATTTATCCGGGGCGGCCAGGTTGTCTCCCTGAATTGCTTTGACAATTGTCCCGGCGATACAGGAAACCAGGTAGGGATCTTCACTATAAGCCTCCTGATTTCTCCCCAGACGGGGATCGCGTATCGGTTCAATAACCAGTGTAAAAAGTTGATGAATCCCAACAGCTCGTCCTTCCCTTGCTGCGATTTCATACATATCTTCTATTAAATCGAGATTCCACGTGCTTCCAATAGCCAAACCTTCGGGAAAGATTGTTGCATCAGCGCACATCAATCCATGTGTCCCCTCCTCCGTCTGCAGAAGGGGTATTTTCAACCGCGTCTTTTGTGTTGCAATTTCCTGAAGGGTATTTAAGAAGTCCGCCTGTTGTCTCGTTCCCTGGTCAAGAACGCTGTTGGTCAGCGTGAAAAAACCTCCGCCGGGCCCCATGTCCTCCCGCAATGTTCCCTCTGTAAATCCTCTGGCAAATTCGAGTTTTTCCTCCTGGCTCCTGCCAAATACTCCCAGATATGAACAGGGCATGTTCATTTGCCCGATTTTTTCCTCAAGTGTCATTCGTTGCAGCAAGTCATCAACCCGTTGCTCGATAGATTTTGATGAATCCAGGTAGATCGGCTGCTGTGCATGTGAGAATACTGCTGAGCACAAAATCAATACGAGAATAAACATCCTTTTTGAGACCGACAGATACACATGTTTGTCTTGATTAACCTTAGATTGTACATTTAAATGAGATTTACCAATTGAGTTCATATTCGTTACTCCTGTGTTTTCGATATACTGCAAAACCTGGTTTTTATATTGGCCATTGACAAATCTGTCCATCAACTTGGCCGATTATCCATTATTATAAAACATGAATCCGGACAAGGCCACAATTCTCCAAGTAGGATTCGAATCTCGGGCACTGCAAGATAGTATAACTGTGCTCAACCAGTTGCTGAACCCGATCCGGCTGGCAGCTTGAAAGACTTGCCAGCTCTTCGTTTTTATACACATTCATCGAATCCGATCCTGATGTAAAATTCCTATAAAAAATTTGCTTTTTGGCAAAAAATGGACGCCCATGCCTGCTCGAAATGGGAAAAATCAGTGCCTGTGGAGACATTTTGGTCTCATAATGTCACCATATAAATTGCGACATTTTTAGCTACTGGAAAAAGAGCAATGTCACTCTATCTTAGCTTCTATTTGTGGCAGTTTTGCTCGCGACGCGTCGGCTTT
>DQCG01000553.1:6879-7067 GCA_003533825.1 Phycisphaerales bacterium | reverse complement strand
CCGGGATCATCGATCAGGTCAAAGAGCAAATAAGTTTTGCCATTGTCGTTGCTGTAGATTTTATAGCGGTTGCCGGTGAGTGAGACCTGCTTTCTGGATTCGAAGCCGATGGGCAGGGAACGTTCGGTCATTTTATTCTCAATTAGCGCCAGCAGGCTTACACCGTCGACAGGTTCGGGCCGGCCTTT
>DQCG01000553.1:0-6746 GCA_003533825.1 Phycisphaerales bacterium | reverse complement strand
CCGCGAAACGGTCCCGCTGAGCCTCGATTACGACCCTGTTTGCCGTCTTTTCCTTCGGGCCCGTTGTCGCTGCAAAACCAGAGCATCGTATTGTCTGCGATACCAAGGTCACGCAGTTGCCTGCGGAGCCGGCCCACCTGCTCATCAAGGGCGGTAATACATCCGTAATAGTGCTGCTCATCTTCGTTGTACTGCGCGTACATTGCCCGGTATTGCGGCCCGGCGACGACCGGATTGTGCGGGGCATGAAACCAGATTACGGCGAGAAACGGTTTATTGCTCTCGGCCGAACTGCGAATGAATGGAATCGCACGATCCATTATAATTCGCGAGTCGTCTCCCTTGAGAGGGCCGGCGACATTTTTTCCGTTGTGCCAGTAGAGCGCCCGAATATCGTAATTCTTTTTATTGCCGTGAAAATTTACCGTCTCGTACGGGTCCCATGTCGCCACGGCGTACTCGGTCGAGAACCATTCGTCGAAACCGCTCATGCCGGGTGTCATGTAATTTTCTCGCGGTTTTCGCCTCGGGCCTTTTCCCGAATAGTCCGGCAGCAGCGTGCCGAGGTGCCATTTTCCGAAATGACCCGTTGTGTAGCCCTGCATCTTCAGGGCTTCAGCCAGTGTGATTTCCTCTTTCGGCATGTGCCCAACGTTTGCGCCGAAGATACCGTACCGGTACGGATGCCGGCCCGTCAGGCAGCTTCCGCGAGTTGGCGAGCACACCGGGGCGCCGGAATAGAAACGAGTGAATCGCAAGCCGGCCTTTGCCATTGCATCCAGGTTGGGAGTTTTAATGATCGAATTGCCGTTGAATCCCGGATCGCCCCAGCCCATGTCATCGGCCATGCAAAGGATGATATTCGGTTTGTTAATTTTTCGGATTTCTGAGAAAACAGTAGCGGGCGAAATCATCGCAACGGTACTGCCTGCAATGCAACGAAGGAAACTTCTCCTGCTTATCATTTATTTGTCCTCACGATCAAAAAGACAGACTTTCCCAATCTGGCAGCTATGCTACAGACCAAATCTCCGGATTATGATAAGAGAAGTGAGAGTCTTTGTCCAAGAAATTAATTTTTCTAAAAAAGGGGCCGGCTTATCTCTACGACCAAAAAAAAGGAGCCTATACCGAATCAATCGGCATAGACTCCATACAAATCCATATCCTTACGCTATTTCCAAAAGTGCTGCTGTTATTCGGCTGCAGCCTCTCTTGGTTTGTAAAGGCGGATATCGTCAAAGAACATCTTGCCTGAACCTCTGGGCGCTGTCATGTTGCCTCTTGTGCCCAGGCCAATCGCAATCCTGTCAACGTTAGTCAGGGTGATGCCCTGATCGGCAAGCGCCTGCAGGGGGATAACCCATTCCGTCCAGGTGTCTATATTTGCTGCTGACGGATCATCGTGGACCACCACCGCAGGTTGTCCGGCGGTGTTGGATACCGCCACATACAGCGGCTCTGCGTCGTTGCTCTCGATGCCGATATCCTGGTTTGCCCACTGCCCGCTGACTGTCCCGGTAGTCGTGACATTGGAGAACACAGCCTCACATGTTATAGCAGCCTCATGGCTGGTCAGCGCCAAACCTATATAGACGTTCGAGGTCATCGGGACGTTCGTTGGTGCACCTTCCTGTATCAACTGCCAACTCGATCCGTTCGCAGAGTGATAACCCGCAAAGTTACCTGCGACATCACGCTCTAACTTAATCCAATACGGTGCCGTGAAATCACCCTGATTCGTATTGAAACTGGCGGCACCCGGATCGGGACGACCCTGGAAGGCAACTCCACTGCCGGGTGTGACAGCCGCAAAGGCATGCTTTGAGCCGCCTTCAAGCGTCTCACGAATCATAACGCCGGCCTTGGCCCAAACGTTGGTTTCCTGAACGCTCTCGACCTTCGCTACGATCGAGCCTGGACCGGTCAGCATCTTGTATGCGAAGTGGAACTCATCGTAATACTCGCCTTCTCCGGGTCCGTTATTCCAGATATCTGCGCCTGCGCCGGTCATCGTGTAGGTGCCGACGGGGCCTTCAACAAAGCTGCCGACGGATGCCAGGTTGCCTCTAAACCACAGCGATAATTCGGCAACGCCTTCTGCAGTCCAATCGCGTTGGCCACTTAACGTCAGCTCCACTTCCGAATAGTTCGAGTAGCCCTGCTTGTTGTTGTCGTATGCAACCGGCATAGACTGGTTGCCGCTGTGAACGATGGTTTCCTCGGTATAAGAGCCAGTAGTTTCATCGCCTACTGCAGAGCCGGTCCCATTACCGGGGAGGTAATCAGGTGTACCGGGTGCACCGGCACCAAGCCCATCATGCCAGGCAAACCATATCTGGTTATCGTTTGCATCGTAGATCTCGAAATCGTCTATGGCAAAGAAATCGCCGGTTGTAAAGCTCCAGACGTTGCCTGCCCACGGACTATCGGTACTGGCGGCGTTGACCTCATCGATCCGCCAGTAGTACGCCGTATTCAATATAAGCAAGCCGGGATCGTAGCTTTCCTCACTGAGGGCTTTTGGCCCCTTGTACTCGGGCGAGGCTGTTGTAGCGCTGGCTACGGCGTCCGCATCCGTACCGAAGTACACCTCGTGTGAAGCAGCGACGGCTCCCGCATTCCAGCTAAGAACCACCGACGGTTTCACATCCGCGTCACCGTCGGCCGGGTTCGGGCCGCTTACGGCGCCAAGAGTAGTGAAGCTCCAGACTTGGCCTTTATGCGTAGCAGCCCCGTCGAACTCATCGATACGCCAGTAGTAGGTCTTGGCCAGCTTGAGCGAGCCTGGACTGTAAGTCGCAGGACCGTTAGGAGTGCCTTGGGCTGCGTCATTCACCTCGTCATAGTCTTCGCCGAAGACGATATAGTGCAGTTTTGCGCCGAAACCAGGCGTCCAGCTAAGCATGACATTCAGGTCAACTGACTCGGTACCTTCAGCCGGAACCGGTTCATAAGCCGTCTTGGGAGGAACCAGAAAGCTCCAGACATCACCTTTCCATGGACTGTTCGGATCGGCTTCATTGACCTCATCGATTCGCCAATAATAGGTCGTTCCATTGATAAGACCGTCCGGCATTGGAAATCCGGGAAAGCCGGCGACAAAATACGTATCGCCCTGGTTGCCCTGGAAAACATCGGCGACGCCGTCATTAACATCGTCGAAATTATCGCCAAAATACACATCATGCGAAGCCGCGAGTCCTCCCGGTTTCCAGGAAATGCTCACCCATGTATCGGGATACAGGGCGCCATCTTCCGGAGCCGGGCCGGAGGCGTACGGCCATACTTGACCTTCCATAGCACCCAGAACCTCGACCTCCGAAAGAACGTGGTCGTAAATGCGGATGTCATCCATCAGGCCGTGATAGTTTCGGCCGGCATTGTTCCAGGAACCGAAGTTACCAGGGCCCATATACCCCGTAGCGCCTCCGCCCGCGCCTGTGCTTTCCAAAACGCCGTTAATGTACATCTCTGAGGCACCACCTCCCTCATTAGTAACTGTCACCGCACAATGGTACCATTCGTCTTCCTGTAGAACGGTTGTTCCAGTTACAGCCGGCCCACCGTTTATATCCACATTCCATAGACTGGTGGTATTTCGCAAATGAACGTGCACGTCACCGGAAGCCCAAGTATCGTTATGCCACACAGCGTAGTAATCAGTCGTATATGGTATGTCTCGGGGTTTAAGCCACATGGCTAATGAGAAAGTTCCCTCCACGACCCGGTCATCCATATCAATGTAGGTGGACGAACCATCAAAGTCCAGCGCAAGGCCGTTCATTCCGGGCACCCAGTTGGCCGTGCCACCAATGACGCCGTCATGGCCGCCGACTACATCCACTGCGGTTGTGCCGGAGCCCTCGTTGAGGGGCCAGTACGCCACGAGTTCCGCTAAGGTGCTGCCTGCCAGGCCCAGCACCAAAACAAAAGAAATTAGACAGATAAATTTTCTGTACATAATAGTCCTCCTTCAAAAAAGGTTTACAATTAGCCTTGGCTACACACCAGAAGGCCCGATAATATTATAAGAATTACTAAAATTTGCTTTGAAATACACCTGATATATGTTTGCGAATTGGCAATACCTCCTTCCTTGAGAAAAAACCAGGGTCTATGTGCATTTTTAGATCCGATAACCACAAGTTTTACCTTATTTTTTTTTACCATATTGAGGTGTTTATCGTCAAGGAAAATCTTATCTTGAACTTCAAATTCTATCGGTTTTTTTCATATTTCTCTTAAACAGCTCTTTTGAACTTTATAGGGGCGGAATTTAGCCGTAACGGCTATAAGAAGGAATTCGGAATCGCAACAGAGGTTTGTGCATTTATGAACTTGAGCTTTTAGTACAAAATTGGTACTTTGTGGAGAAAAGACCGGAAAGAATACCATAAAATCGACCGGCCCTATGTCTGTGACGGACTGATTGACTATGAGATACAATGATTAATCTTAAAATTTCAGGAGGATTCGCAAATGTCAGAAAATAGGAATTTTACTCGCCGCAGCCTGCTGAAACGGACGGCGGGAATTGCCGCCGGCTTGACAACGTTCCCGTATTTTATTCGGTCTTCGTCTTTCGGGCAGGCCCGAAGCGTTACCCCGGCCAATCGTGTCGTAATGGGCTGTATTGGCACCGGCGGGCAGGGCACGCACAACACAAAAGCGTTCCTGAACAATCCGGGGGTTCGGATGGTCGCTGTTTGCGATATTAATCAGGACCGTCGGCAAAAGGCGAAGAACCTTATCGACCGACATTACGGCGACAAAGCATGTGCGACCTTCAACGATTTTCGTGAACTGCTCGCCCGTGAGGATATCGATGCTGTGGTGATTGCTACACAGGACCACTGGCACGCCTTGATTGCCACAGCCGCGGCGAAGGCCGGCAAGGATATGTACTGTGAAAAGCCGACGGGCGTCGCTGTCAATGAGGGCAAGGCAATGCGGGATGCGGTTCGCAGGTACGGCCGGATATTCCAGATGGGCACCCAGCAGCGGTCCGAGCGTAATTTTCGATTTGCCTGCGAGCTGGCAATAAACGGATACGTCGGCAAAATCCATACCGTCAAAGTTGCCGCTCCCGGGCCTATGTATAAGCGGGCATATCTTAAACCGCCGACCGAAGAGCCTGTCCCGGTGGGATTTGATTACGATATGTACCTTGGTCCGGCCCCGATGAAACCTTACAACGGCGGCAGATGGGCTTTCCCGGACTGGTACCTGACTTGGGATTACTGCGCCGGTTTTATCGTAAACTGGGGTGTCCATCACCTGGATATCGCAAACTGGGGTTGTCCGGCAGTCGGCGAGGAATCATTCGAAGTCGAGTGCAGGGGCGGCTATCGCAACGATGGCCTGACCGACAATATAAACGATTGGCAGGCTAAGTTCACATACTCAAGCGGTTTGCGCATGACACACACCGATACCGACAATCCGAACAAGCAGGGCTGTCAATTCGAGGGTGATAAAGGCCGGGTTCATGTCAATCGAAGGGGCATTTGGGCCGAGCCGGCTTCCTTGTTGAATGTAAGCATCAAGCCAAACGAGAAGCATCTGGGCGATTCCACCAGTCACCATGCAAACTTTATCGATTGTGTGCGAAGCAGGCGCGATCCTGTCTCACCCGTCGAGGCGGGACATAAGGCTTCTTATCTTGGCCAGGTCCCGGAGATTGCCTGCCGGTTAGGGCGGGCGCTCAAGTGGGATTCGGCTAAGGAGCAATTCATCAGTGACCGCCAGGCCAACCAGATGTTGACTCGTCCGATGAGAAGTCCCTGGCATTTGTAAAATTTCAGCCGACCGTATATTCTAAAAGGAGATTTCATGAATAGGCAATACCAGCATGTCTTTGATAAAACTGTAAGAAGAATTTTTACTATCCTGATACTCTGCTCTGTTACAGGTATCTCTAATCTTAATGCGGCTTCGGTCAGCCTTTTACTCGATAATAAGTTGCCGCAGGCCGTTTTTGCCGCCGGAGATATTCAGGTAGCATTAAGGACAAGAGGTCATAATGTAAAATTGCTTCGTTTGACACAATTCAGCCGGGTTACTGATGGTGTTCGCATCGTTCTATCTTTAAGTTCGGACGAGGATGTTATCCGTGCCATGAAATCGGAAGGGGCAAGGTTTCCGGGCGCTCTAAAAAGCGAGGCTTACAGTATCCGCAGAAGTTCCAAAGCAGGGCGAACCGCTTACTGGGCTGTCGGTGTTGACGCCGGGGGTGTCATGTACGGGGGGCTGGAACTTGCCGAAGTCATCCGCGTGAACGGCCTGGACGACATCAAGGACGTCGATCACAATCCCTATATGGCTATGCGCGGCACAAAGTTCAACATCCCGCTGGATGCCCGCACGCCGAGCTACACGGATGTGTGTGATGCTGCGCAAAACAATATAGCCGAAATGTGGAGCTTTGAGTTTTGGAAGGACTACATCGATAACCTGGCTCGCTACCGGTACAATTATATTTCCCTGTGGAGTCTCCATCCTTTTCCTTCGCTGGTAAAGGTCCCGGATTATCCCGATGTGGCGCTGGATGATGTGAAACGGTCAACCGTCCGGTGGAAGGAGTACTATTCGGGTAATGGAATCGGCTTTGACGATCCCGAGATACTGAACAACCTTGAGACCTTGAAGAAGATAACCATTGACGAGAAGATCGCATTCTGGCGGAAGGTGATGAGTTATGCCAAGGGCCGTAATATCGACTTCTACTTTGTTACCTGGAACAT
>DQCG01000552.1:2388-10719 GCA_003533825.1 Phycisphaerales bacterium | reverse complement strand
ATCAACGCGCCAGTAGTAAGTCTTGCCAAAATCGAGACGTTGTGGCGGAGTATAGCTGTTGGCATCCTGGGTGATACCGCCAATGTCGTCGTTGACGTCGTTGAAGCTCTCACCAAAATAGACTTTGTGCCCGTTTGTTGGCGCTGCAAACTCTCCCGGTTCCCAACTAAGAACCACATCTCGCGGCACATCTGTTGCTCCACGGGGCGGGCTCGGCTTGGTGGCCTTCGCCGGCGGATGACCTTCCCACTCAAACAAATCAGCTATGTCCCATGCTCCCAGTGCCCGGTTGTAGATGCGTACTTCGTCAATGTCACCATTGAAGCTTTCAATGCTCCCGCCGCCGTGGGTGTTACCTATGCCCATATTGGCTGTGGGCTTGTCAGCAAAATCAAACCCGCCGGACTGTATCTCTTCACCATTGAGATAAATCGTGGCCGTAGTTCCGTCAAAGGTAACTGCTACGTGCGCCCATTCTCCGATAAACTGAGTCACTATCCTTTCGGGTGAGCTGACATATCTGCCTTTTCGAAAAAACTGAAGAGAATCACTCATTGAGTTAAGCTGGAAGACAAACATCATTGCGTTGGTGTCAGCCCAAGCATCTCTCTTGCCGATCAAACCTTGCTGTACCGGGCCAGTGCCTTCACCGGCCCACCTGATCCAGAGTGCCAGAGTCAGTTGCCCCGTTCTCTCAGCCGGATTCCAGGTTCCAAGTTCGATCCTGCTGTGTGCCGTTTTGTCAACGTTGATTGCGCCCTTGCCTATGAAGCCGGGCGAAATCCATGTAACGCCGTTATTCAGGGTTCCATCGTGACCATTGCCCGACATATCCATAGCGATTGTACCCACACCCTCATCAAGAGGATAATAACCTAACAGATCGCTTGTAATATCGGCGTTCACCACGCTTGCTGCCAGCCCCAGCACAAAAACAAAAGGAGCCAGATAACTCATTTTTCTATACATAACAATCCTCCTTACAAGATAGTTTCGATAACCACGCTTTGGCCACTCACCAAAATGATTTATAATAACATGTAATCCGCCCTGCACTTTCTATAATCCGCCCACAAAATTGTTGCTATTTGTCGCTACCTCCTTCCTTCCAATGCCTGAACTCGGCTTTTAATCAAAAAGCGATAATCTCAAATAGGCCATGTAAATTCCACTTGCTTCGGAACAAAATACCCCCGGCGCAGCCTCGGGCTTTGCCCTTGGCCGCAACCAAAAAGCTCATCTTGTAGAAAAGTTTAGTAAAATGCTACAAATAAAAAGGATACGATCGATCAAAACAAAAACGAACATAAAAAACCGTTTTGAAAGATTGTACTACAAAAACCACGAATTCTATTCTACTATATTAAGCATTTTCGCGTCAAGTAAAATCTCTGAATTATACACTGGAGTACAATAGAAGGGGCCTATACCGAATCAAGTCGGTACAGACCCCATATTGACTGCAAGACAGCGATCTGTCACCAAACCCTAATAAAGGCTAAAGCAATCTTAGCTCCGGCTTACGGCTGCGGTTCCGGTCGATAAAGCCGGATGTCATCAATGAACATCTTGCCCGAACCACCGGGGATTGTCATGTTGCCCTGAGTACCAAGGCCGATTGCAATCCTGTCAACATTGTTTAAATTTATACCCTGATCGGCAAGCGCCTGCAGGGGGATAATCCATTCGGTCCAGGTGTCTATGTTCGCCGCGGCCGGATTGTCATGCACCACCACCGCAGGTGTGCCGGCGGCATTTGACACGGCTACATAAATCTGCTCTGCATCGTTGCTGGCTATACCAACGTCCTGGTTCATCCACTGCGTGCCGACCGAACCGGTAGTTGAAACATTATTGAGTACTGCCTGGCACGTCAGAGCCACATCATGACTGGTAACCACTAAACCAATATAGACATTCGAGCCCATTTGGATTGGTTCGGCTGCACCCAGCTTCTGCCAGGTGGCGCCGTTGGCGGAACTATACGCCGAGAAATTTCCGGCCAAGTCACGCTCTATCTTCACCCAGTATGGTGCTGTGAGTCCGTCGGGATCATCGTTGGAGGAACTGGCACCGCCTGTCTCCGGGCGTCGCTGGAAGGATACGCCTGAGCTTGCGCTGACAATCATCATGGCATGTTTCGAATCCGCATTCAGCGTCTCGCGAATCATCACGCCTGCCTTGGCCCAGGCATTCGTGTTGTCGATGCTTTCGACTTTGGCGACCATCGAGCCTGTGCCGGTGAGCGTTTTGTAAGCGTAGTGGAATTCATCGGACTCGTTCCAGATATCTGCGCCGGCACCGGTCATCGTGTAAGTGCCGACCGGGCCCTCTGTGAAGCTTCCGACGGATGCCGGATTGCCTCTGAACCACAGCGACAATTCCGTGACACCTTCTACAGTCCAGTCGCGTACATTACTCATAGTCGATTCTGCCTCTGAATACTTCGAGAAGCCCTGCTTGTTGTTGTCGAAGACAAGGGGCATAGACTGAAGGCCGCCGTGAACGATGGTTTCCTCGGTATAGGAAGTAGTGGTTTCATCGCCTACAGCCGAGCCGGTACCGTTACCGGCAACGTAATTTGGAGTACCAGGTGTGCCGGCACCAAGCCCATCATGCCAGGAGAACCATATCTGGTTGTCGCTGCCATTATATGCCTCGAAGTCGTCTATGACGAAGAAATCACCGGTTGTAAAGCTCCAAACGTTGCCTACCCAGGGACTGTCGGGACTGGCGGCGTTAACTTCATCGATTCGCCAGTAGTACGAAGTATTTAACGTAAGCTTGCCGGGATCGTAGCTTTCCTCGCCGAGGGCCTTTGGCCCCTTGTATTCAGACGAGGCTGTCGTGGCGTTCTTGACGGCATCCGCATCGGTGCCGAAGTACACCTCGTGCGAAGCGGCGACAGCCCCCGCATTCCATGTAAGAATCTGTGTCGCACTTACATCAGCGGCTCCGTTAGACGGATTCGGCCCGGTGACGGCGCCCTCGGTAGTGAAACTCCAGACCTCGCCTTTATGTGTGGCGATGCCGTCGAACTCATCGATGCGCCAGTAGTAGGTCTTAGCTAATTGTAGCGAGCCGGGGCTGTAAGTCGTAGTACCGTTAGGAACACCCGCGGCGGCGCTGCTGACTTCGTCGAAATCTTCGCCGAAGACTACATAGTGCAATTTTGCGCCGAAACCTGCCGTCCATTTAAGCTGCACATCCAATCCGACAAAATCGGCAATATCAGCCGGATCGGGGTAATAGGCTGTCTTGGGTGGAACCATAAAGCTCCATACCTCGCCCGTCCAGGGGCTGTCCGGATGCAAATCGTTGATCTCATCTATTCGCCAGTAGTAAGTCGTGCCCGGAATCAGACCATCCGGATAGGCAAATCCGGGGAAGCCCGCAACATAATACAGATCGCCCTGGTTGCCCTGGAACGTATCGCCGATACCGTCGTTCACATCGTCGAAGCTCTCGCCCATATACACATCATGCGTGACGGCAAAATCTCCCGCCTTCCAGGACAGGGTCACCCATGTATCCGCATGCAGTGCCCCATCAGCCGGATCCGGGCCAAAGGCCTGCGGCACACCGCTACCGGCCATGGCATCCTGAACTTCCTCTTGCGTTAGTCCACGCATATAGATACGAGTATCATCTATCATTCCGAGAAAGCTGCGACCCGCGCCTTCCTGAGTCCTGCCAATAACTACATTCGCCGTATCTTCTTCCCCCAACACAATTCCTGATCCGCCTGTACCGGCATCTTCACCGTTGATGTAATATTGGTGGTGTCCGCTGATAACCATCGCACAAACGTGTACCCATTCATTGAGCGGCACCTGGCCCGAGCTCACCGTACCAACAAAGGCACCGGCGCTGGTTGTGCTGAAATGAAGCCCACCGCCCGACTCAGTGTATAAGCTGTATGACCGGGGACCATTTGCCTTTGAAAGAATCCCCTGCCACAGTTCGCCGCCCGGGCCGAGATGTCTTTCGGTATGTATCCAGGCCATGACGGTAACTTCTGTTTCCGCCATCAGGCTCTCGGCGTGCGGAACCTCCACGAAGTCGTCAACACCGTCGAATTGAACCGCCTTGCCAAGATGCCCGGTGACCCACACAGTGTCGCCCTGAAGGGTACCGTCGTTGCCATAGCCACTGAAATCCGTAGCGGTCGTTCCGTAGCCCTCGTCGAACCGCCACCAGCCGACAAGATCCGGGTCCGCGGCCCTGGCGACGCTCGTAAAAGCGACGCCGAGCACGAGGACAAACGAAACCAGATAAAACAATTTTCTATACATGGTAGTCCTCCTTCATAAAATAGAGTTTAATAAATAAAAAACTGCCGTAATAATTTTAAATTCCGACAAAATTGAATTTGTATCCACCCGGAACATCATTTAAGACTTGCAATTACCTCCTTCCTTCAAATGCCAAAATGGGCGGTTAATCATCAAGTGGAAATATCAAACAAACACCAGACATTTCGCCCGCCGGTATACTAATCATCAGCATATTATTAATTCACTTATACCAAATTACCTGTCTTTTGGTCAAGGAAAATCTGTTAATTACTCAGGTTTAAAATAGCCGGGGCCCATACCGAATCAGGTCGGTATAGGCCCCGTATTATCTGCAAAACAGCGATCCATCGCCTCTTATTGCCAGGCCTTAATTAAGGGTCATAGCAATCTTAGCCCCGGTTTACGGTTGCGGTTCCAGTCGATACAGCCGGATATCGTCAATGAACATCTTGCCGGAACCGCCGGGTACAGTCATATTGCCCTTCGTGCCCAGGCCGATTGCGATCTTGTCAACATCCGTCAGGTTGATGTTCTGGTCAGCAAAAGCCTGCATTGGGATGACCCACTCGGTCCAGGTGTCTATGTTCGCCGCAGCCGGATCATCGTGCATCACGACCGCCGGCGTGCCGGAACTGTTGGAAAGCGCCACATACAGCGGTTCAGGAGCATTACTGACGATGCCGATATCCTGACCTGTCCACTGCGGGCCGGCATTACCGGTAATCGTGACGTTTGTGAATATACCTTCGCAGGTTTCTGACGCGTTGTGAGCGGTCACCGCCAAACCTATATAGACGTTCGTACCCATCTGGATGGATTCCGAGACGCCCTGCTTCTGCCATGCAGAACCGTTGGCTGAAGTATACGCTGAGAAATCACCGGCCAGGCCGCGCTCTATCTTCACCCAATACGGAGCTGTGATTCCGTCGGTTGTATCGTCGTAACTGGCACCGCCCGTTTCGGGGCGTCGCTGGTAGGATACGCCTGAAGCATAGCTTACAATCGCCATCGCATGTTTAGAGTCCGCGTCAAGCGTTTCTCGAATCATCACGCCGGCCTTGGCCCATGCGTCCGTATCACTGACGCTTTCGACTTTCGCTACAATCGAGCCGGAGCCGGACAGTGTCTTGAAGGCGTAGTGGAACTCATCGGACTGATCCCAGATATCTGCGCCGGAAGCGGTTATCGTGTAAGTGCCGGCCGGGCCCTCGGCAAAGCTGCCGACGGATTCCGGATAGCCTCTAAACCACAGCGACAATTCCGTGACGTCTCCCTCAGTCCAGTCTCGCTGGTCTATCAACGTATGTTCCACCTCCGAATACTTGGCATAGCCCTGCTTGTTGTTGTCGTATGCAATGGGCATTGACTGGTTGCCACCGTGGACGATAGTCTCCTCAGTATAAGAAAGGGTATTTTCATCACCGACGGCGGCTCCTGTGCCGTTGCCGGCGAAATAATCCGCCGTCCCGGGCGTACCATAACCAAGACCATCGTGCCATGAGAACCATATCTGATTCTCGCCGGCATCATAGTCCTCAAAATCATCCACGATAGCGAAACCGGCGGTAGTGAAGCTCCAAACAGGACCTACCCACGGACTGTCGGGATTGGTGCTGTTCACTTCATCAACACGCCAGTAGTACGTCGCATCCCAGGCAAGTTTGCCAGGCTCGTAGCTGTCATCGCCGAGTAGCCTGGTACCCTTGTATTCAGGTGAAGCCGTATCGGCATTTTTTACGGCCTCCCGATCGGTACCCAGGTATATCTGATGCGAAGCGACATAGACTCCGGCAGTCCAGCTAAGAACTGGTGTCTGCTTTACATCCACAGCGCCATTAGACGGATTAGGATCGGCGATGGCGCCTTCCGTGGAGAAGCTCCAGACATCACCTTTATATGTTTCTATGCCATCGAACTCATCAACACGCCAGTAGTAGGTCTTGGCGAATTTTAGTGAATCGGAAGTATAGGTCGCCAGTCCCTGGGGAAGACCACCAGTGGCATTGTTTACCTCGTCAAAATTGTCGCCGATGTAGACAGTGTGCAATTTTGCAGCGTAACCGGGCGTCCAGCGAAGCTCTACATTCAGGCTAATGGATCCGTCACCATTGGCCGGGTACGGTTCGAAAGCAGTCTGAGGTGTAACAGTGAAGCTCCAGACGTCACCCTTCCAGGGACTATTGGGATCGGCATCATTAACTTCATCGATTCGCCAATAGTAGGTCGTGCCTGGAGTAAGACCGTCCGGATAAGCATATCCTGGAAAACCGGTAACGTAGAACGTATCAGTCTGGTTACCTCGGAACGTATCACCGGCGCCGTTGTTCACATCATCGAGATTATCGCCCAAATACACATCATGTGAGACTGCCAAATTCCCCGCTTCCCAGGCAAGGGTCGCCCATGTTTCCTCGATGAATATAGCATCGGCCGGATCCGGTTCAGAAGCCTTCAATGGCGGCGTGGGTTTCATTCCGGGAACATAGTCTCCTTCATACATCAATACATAATCCAACCATATGGGAACATCAGGGGCTGAACATAATATCTCGAGTTTTACATCATCGATCAGAACTTCTGAGGCATAGTGATACTCAGCCCACTCGGTTGTCAGATCGAAGTCTGTTGCTCCCCAGGCATTAATGGAGTTATCCGTTGCTTTCAATTGTACGGTTAGGGGACGTGGTTCTGCCGCTTTGGCCCAGAAGCTGATAGTGTAGTCTTTGTCAATATCGACAAATATGGGTAGACTCAGCACAATGAAATGCCAGTTGGCGGTTCCTAATCCCACAATCCTAAGGCTCCTTTTGCCGTCAATGAACTCGGTTTCATCGAATTCAGCGATGCTGCCAGCACCCTCTGCCGGATTCCATGTGCCCCAACCTTCCCAATCTACAAGAGCCTCATCCTCCTCAAAACTTGGATTTACTATCAAGTTCTCGAATTGTGCATGAGTTACAAGTGGGACAGCAAGCAGAATCAAAACAATGGAAGTCAAATAAAATCGTCTTTTGCACATAATAATCCTCCTTATAAAAATATAGATATCTGTACTTTGGCTACATACCAAAGCGATTTACGGTGATTGTCACTTCTACAATATCTTTTTTGGATTTGAGCCGCCTCCTTTCTTCTAATGCACGGTACGGATTGCTCATTGGAAATCTATATACAATGCTAAGTTTTTTTGCAGAGATGTCAAAAACCATAGATGCCAATGAGTTTATTTATACCAGATTAGCTGTCTTTCCGTCAAGTGAAATCGCTGGATAAACGTATTTATTGTTTTCATGATAAGGTTCTGGGGAAAAATTGCACTTTTGGATTATGAAAAATGACATTGCACTTGACGTTTCTATGAAGTAAAATACGATTTCGTCAAAATGCCAATCCGGACAGGTATCAAGAAGATTTTGGAGGTTTTCCAATGTTGCTCAAAAGCACAAAACAAGGTTCAGGAAGTCATCAGCCAGCAGAAAATCAATTTTTTTCACACAACGATTCCTACAAGTGCCCTCGAACGTGCGGTCTCGCTGCCTGGATCAGGAAGCGTCCCTGGGTTATATGGCTGCTTCCTTTAGTAGGCCTGATATCACTGATCTGGTTCCTGGTACGTGTCTTGCCCAAGCCTTCTCGCGCGACATACCCGTGCCAGAGGCTGGCGGCGCCGCTGGCGAGCGGTTTTGTGGTTTGGGTTGCGGGACTGATCGGCTCGGCTTTTATGTATCGCAGAGCCGGTCGATTGCTGCAGAAATCGCGTTACTTAGTCGCCGGGATTTGTGCCGTTGCGGCGGTAACCATAATATGGGGCGCGGTATGTGTGACTGATAGCAATTTGGCCACGGCGGCAGCGTTTACTCCATCCGAGCAGCTAAACAGCCCGATGGGCACGGCAAAAGGGATTAATCCCGGGCGCGTCGTATGGATTCGCGATCCCGAGGCTACAGGTTGGGACGGTTCGACCGGAAGCTGGTGGGATGATAACAATACCGACCAGAAAACAGTCGATGCGATGATCTCCAAAGCCATTCAG
>DQCG01000552.1:0-2350 GCA_003533825.1 Phycisphaerales bacterium | reverse complement strand
CGAGGCCGGCTATCGCAAGCCGGAGAAAATCGCTATCAAGCTCAATATGAACCAGGATCGTAGAGCCGACTGGACGCCGGACATCGGCAATCCGAGCCCTCACGTTGTTTATTCACTTGTGAATCAGCTTATAAACAAGGCGGGTGTGCCCGGCTCGGCGATTACCCTGTTTGATGCGACGCGTTCTATCGGCGATCCCATTTACAATAAGATAAGGGGCAATTCGTCGCCGGACTTTCAAAGCGTAAGGTTCGTGGTCAGTCCCGACAGAGCGGGAAGCGGGCGCATCGCCGCGGAGCATGATACGAGCAATCCGCTTCATACCAGGGCCGGCACCGCTTACCTACCAAAGTGTGTGACCGAGGCCGGTTACCTGATCAATCTGGCGCTGATGAGAGCCCACACACTGTTCGGCGTGACGTTATGCGGAAAGAACCACTTCGGCACGATGTATTTTCCGAACGATCGCGGCTGGACGCCCAGCTCGCTGCACAGATACGGCAACAGACGCAACCCGATGGGCTCGTATAACTGCCTGGTGAATCTGAACGGGCACGAACACCTTGACGGCAAAACGCTTCTGTACATGGTCGACGCATTGTACACGGCACGAAATCAGACGGGCAAAGTCATCAGGTTTGCGAGTTTTGACAACGACTGGTTTTCAAGCATTTTTGTCTCGCAGGACATGGTAGCCATCGATTCGGTGGGCTTGGACTTTTTGCGGAACGAGCAGGCCGTGAACCCAAAGGTGGTGGACGTAACGGGAAATCCTGACAACTATCTGCACGAGGCTGCGCTGGCCGATAAGCCACCATCAGGGACGACTTACGATCCGGAAAAAGACGGGACTGCTCTGAAAGGCTTCGGCGTTCACGAGCACTGGAACAATCCAAAGGACAGGAAATATTCTCGAAACCTGGGAACCGGTGACGGCATCGAGCTGGTGACCAAGAATTAATTCTGTCCCTTCGCGAAGAGGTAATTCGGCAGTGTTTGCCTGAAACTCATTGCAGGATTTCGTTTTGACAGGAGCAAGTTATGCAGACCGAAGAAATTAACGAGAAAGACCGTACCAAAGCGAAACAGTGCCTCGAATGTCCACTTTGTAAACGAGCACGTGAGAAGCAGAAAGGGCTGGTTTTTTGGTTCGTCAAGAAGCTCTAATCTGGCTTCTGCCCTGCCTGTAATGCCTACGAAAAGGTATATCAGCGAAAGGCGCACGAACCAATACCGAAGTCCGGCGACAATGAGAGGGCCCATTAGCGGCCCGCCACATTGCGACCGTCTCGATTGTTTCCTGAATTAAATACGGATTGCTGCTGTTATTTCTTTACTTTTGTTTTTTCCAGCTCTTCTTCAGCCTTTTTGCGTGCCGTAATGTCCCGGATGCTCTCACGGTGTCCCAGGGAATTGCTGCTGTCGTCGTAGATCGGCTGCCAGGATATTTCCCCCCAGATAACCTTACCGTCTTTCCTTACAATCCTGAACTGGACATCGTTACCGGTGCTACCTTTCAGAGCCGAGCGAAAAGCTCGTTCTATCCGGCCGCGGTCCTGCTCGTAAACGATCATGCTTGGGTAATCCGACATGGCCATGATCTCTTTAATGGTATAGCCTGTGACGCGCTGTGCCGCCGGTTTTGTCCATAACACGCGACCGGACGGGCTGATCCAGACCTCCCAGTCATACGTATAGTCCGCGATGGCGCGGAAACACTGGTCGGTCATCTTGGTAACTAATTCGGTGCGTTTTCGCGCGCTGACGTCGTCGTAAACAGCCACAATCCGTCCGGAAGGCAATTGATAGACGTAGTTCTCCCGCCAGCCCGCGACCCGTTCATCTTTGTAGACTGAAATGGTGTGGTGCTCGGGGATGCCGGTTTTATATACCCGTTGGAATACATCGAACAGGCCGAACTGTTTTACGGCGGGAAAGACCTCCATGACGCTCTTGCCGAGGAGCTCTTCTTTCTTGATGTGTTCGATCTGTTCGGCCGCCGGATTGAAGTCAACGAAGATGAACTCTTCGCCGTCGTTTCGGGCTTCGTAGATCGCTATTCCGCTGCAGACATTATCGAAAAGAACCTTGAATTTGGCCCGGTATTCTTCGAGTTCTTGCCCTGGATGGAGACTGCCGCTGCAAGGCTTTGCCTTTTTACCGCGGTTGGTTTTCATATTTAACCTCCGCTTACAAGCTCCGAATATAAACCTATTTACGAATACATACTTCGGCTTTGCTCTGCTTGTTCAAATGAAGCTTAAACTTTCGCCGAACTTTACTTTATAAGTTCCCTTAAGAATTGGCAACTCATAAATCGCGTCCTATATTTAATTCACCTTTAGGCGGT
>DQCG01000359.1:1700-2760 GCA_003533825.1 Phycisphaerales bacterium | reverse complement strand
TTTATCGGTGGTTAGCTTATTTTGTGCCTAATTTTCCAGCGGGCGCGTCTTTTTTTGCTGCCCACTTTTCGTCTTCGTCTCGGTTTTGCCATTCATTTCTCCACAAACAGTTAAAATCTTTATCTTAAAGAGCTTTTAAGCATTTAGAATGTATGGTATTATAAAACAATTAGCAAGTAAAATAAAATTTTGAAAGTCAGGGCAAAAAGTACGCAGTTCAATAATGGATGAGTTTTGCGATACGTTATTGTCGGTATTCTTGCCGGAGACGGCGGTTTTTTGCCGATTCAGATTGGGGTGACAAAATGATTCAGTGCAAAGATTGTGAATTTTGTGAAATCGGTCCCGACGGCAGAAGGAGCTTCAAATGCGACCCGTTCCTTAATATCAAGGAGCCCGAGTGTATAGCCAAGTGGCAGTTGATACGCCTGGATATGCTCGTAGCCAGCTATCAGGGGATGATGAAGTGGTACGGGAAATTAGCCCCGCTTCAGGATAAAATCATCCGCTACATGCAGCGTGAAATCAACGAGCTTGACGAAACTGAGAACTGGAAGCTCGACGTTGATGAAGATGATGAAGATGAGGAAGAAGAAACCTTTTCATAATCGTCCTGGAAGCAGTAGGGCTATGAAAGAGGGGTCTGCGGCAATTTTTTGCCGAAAAGGCCTATAATTGAGTTAATAGCGATGTGCCGGCCCACTAATTCTCGTTCAGCACATAATTAAACAGCACGCATTCGGGCACCACGAATGTTATCCGAAAAAAGTCGATTTTTTGGATTTATGCAATAAAATAGTCGTTTACGCCGTCTCTACTTGTGTAAAAAAAGCTTAAATATGGCAAAAAGTGATGACTTAGCCCGAATAATAACTGGCTGCAAAGGCGGCGATGCTCGATGCTTCGCGCAGGTTGTTGACATGTATTCAGGCCGGTGTTATGGTTATTTTTACCGATTGACGGGCAATAACGACATCAGTGATGAGCTGCTAAGCGAGCTATTTGTTAAGTTAGTGGAGAAAATTGGTTCTTACAAGGGAGGTTCTTTCGAAAGCTGGTT
>DQCG01000359.1:0-1532 GCA_003533825.1 Phycisphaerales bacterium | reverse complement strand
CGTTCCGAGCCGATGGGGACCACGTTGGCAAAAACCCACCGGGCACTGAAGAAACTGCGGGATTTAATGGAGGGATAATATTGTGGATAATCTAAACCAGGAAAATTTGAGAGAGCTTTTCGAGAAGTTCTTCGACGCCGAACAGGCCGAAAGCTGCGTTGAGGATATTCAGAAGGCCGAGCAGATCCTTCGGGATAATCCCGCTCCCGAGCCTGATGATATGCTCATAGCAAATATCAAGGCTGAAATAGCCATGCGCCTGCCGGTCGCCAGAGCGCACCGCTTCAGGCGAATAGTTTACGAAGTGGTCGGCGTCGCCGCGGCAATCCTTTTTGTCGCCGCGGTGAGTCTGCAATTATTTCATCAAAAAGACGCCCCCAGTCCCGGAGAAGTTGTTTATTCCGCCTCGCTCATGCCGACGGCAATCTGGGAAAGCAACAATATTGCCGCCGACGATGAGGATTTGGCGGATTTCACCACTCAAATCGAGCAGATTGAAGACGAGGTGCAGGCCTTGCAGTTTGGTGAAGAGCCAGGCAACGGCGACAGCACTTTGGCAGAGTTGGAGATGGAACTAATAGAAATCAACAGCGATTTCTGGAAGGGATAAGACAGATGGATAAAAGTCGCGCAATCATTTTAATTTTAGCTATGGCGGCGATAGTAGCCGTAGTGGCCATGCCCTGCTCTGCGGACCGGAATGATGAGGACAGCATGTGGACCGAGGGTGAGGACAGAGGGCCGGGGCCGAGACGAGGGCCGGGAAGAGGACCCGGTAGAGAAAGGTTCGAGCTGACGGACGAGGAAGTCGACCGTATTATGGAGGGCTTGAAAAAACGCTCGCCGGAGAAGGCAAAGGAAATTGCAGAACTGCGAAAAAAGGATCCCGATAGGTTCAGAGAGGAGCTTAGAAGGCATGCCCGCGAGGAGTTCGGCAAAATCGTAAGAGAACGGATAGAGAAGTGGCAGGCAGAGAAGAGAGCCAGATTTCTCGAATGGCTTGCGAAGAATGTGCCGGAGCAAGCGGAAGAACTGGCTAAATTGAAGGATAGAAGCCCCGATCATTACGGCGAGAGATACGAGCTGGTCTTGAAGAAATACGGCCGGATCTATAATGAGAGCAGGAGGAATCCGGAATTAGCGAAGGTTCTTCTCGAAGATTTAAAACTGCAAAAAAGGCGGGATCAACTTCTCGGCAAAATTCATACTACAACAGACCGGGGAGAAAAGGAAAAACTTATCAAAGAACTCGATGAGGTGGTCGGTCTGCGCTATGATATTATCGTCAGACGTAAACAAATGGCGTACGAATGGCTGCTTAAACGGCTTGAGGAACTGCGAAATCAAGTCAGAGAAAGCAGGGCTGAAATACACAAAGCCCAGGATGCAAAAGTAAAGGCTGAAAATACCAGGAAAAGAACACGGGAATTACTTGAAGAAAAGGAAGGATTCCGTTGGGACTGAGATAATCGAGAATCATTAACGGCCGAGGACTCGGAACCGGCTGTCGATAACACATTCAACCGTGCCCG
>DQCG01000275.1 GCA_003533825.1 Phycisphaerales bacterium | reverse complement strand
AACGCTTATCTTCATGCCATTCGTCATAGTCTCTTCTTTTTAGCCTTGCCTTAAACTTGCCACGAATCAGTTTTGACAGTGCTTTGACCGGAACCAGATATTTCTTCTTACAGCAGATCCAACGGCCATTATTATCTACTCCGCCACCAGTGACCAGCATGTGGACATGCGGATGATACGTTAAATTGTTCGCCCAGGTATGCAGGCCCGAACTGACGCATGATATCGGCCAGTTCGATTGTCATAACCTCTCTTTTCAAATGGGGCTGGTTATGAGCTTTTCGACGGCCTTACGGACCTGGGATTGGATAGGTGTGGTCAGGTGCGTATATACCTGCGTGGAGCGTATACTGGCGTGTCCGAGCAGTATCTGCACAATACGCGTGTCTACACCTTGTTCTAATAATCGTGTAGCGAAACTATGCCGAAATACATGGGGAGTAACATCCTTCATTCCCGCCGCTGCACGTGCGTGATTGAATGCGACTCTAACGGAAGCAACGGATGTATGTGTTTTTCCATAACGGTTTGGGAAGAGATATCGCTTGTTTTTATGCGTCTTCCAGAGGTCTCTGATAGCCTTTAGTGTTGTTGGTGGAACAGGTACCTGACGTTGGCGGTTATATTTGCCGATGATGGTCAGTATGGAGGTAGGTTTGTCGATATGGCTTACTTGTATTTTGACCGCTTCGCCGAGTCGAAGCCCACAACTGTACATAACAAGAATACAGTTGCGATATACAGGATGCTCGACCGCATTGATGATCCGCATGCAGTCTTTATGAGAAAGTGCCTTTGGCAGCCGTGTCTGGCGTAAAGGTTTCATTTTTTTTTGAAAAGATCCCAGTCACGGCCCAGTGTATCCTTGAAAAATAATCGTAATGCAAAATGTGTCAGCCTGAATGTACCTTTAGCCGGGCGTTGACGGTGATGCTCAAGCAAGTAGTCACGGACCTGCTGCTCTGTAAGTTCAGCCGGTGAGCACCAGTAGTGCCTGATCAGATGCTCAACGACATAGAGATACCTCTTTCTTGATGTGGGATACATGCCGGCCAGTTCCATATCCGTGAGAAATTGACATTTCAATGTGTTGACGGCTGCTGAATCGGACTTTGGATTGGCAGTACCCTTTTTAGTGTTGATTTTGCGTTTGGCAATTGTTCGTTCCTGTGTTTTGGGCTTTGGATTGGCAGTGTTCTTTTTTGTGGTTTTGCGTTTAGCCATTGTTCATTCCTTAAAAAATACGTAACCATAAAACGATGCTCAACACGTCGCCGAGCAATAGCCACGCAGTATAAACACAATTGCCGAAATTGGAAAAACATCTACGGAAAAGGATTCACGCAACGAATCCATCCTACGGCGGAGCCGTTTAGTGCAATACGGTGGCAAATTTTAACTTCGCCATAAGCATCTGTAATTAAGACACTTATGAGATGGCTATTTTTGAGAAATTGGCAGATAAGAAGGTTTCGGATTGTAGGTGAGTTGTAGGCGCCGACGGACGAAATTTGGGCCATTTTGGTGTTGCTATTTCACTCTCTCACAGCTTCTGTTTGCAGCAGTTTTGATCGCCACTCATGTCCTGTTCTCGGAGGGGCCGAGGGTGAAATTCCCTCGGCTTACTCAACCCTGGAAATTGTGGTGTTTTCCGGCTGCTGAAAGAGGTGGCTTTTCGAATAATCCTGGCATTTTATAACTCACTAAAATGGGGCCGTTTTAGAGGTGACTTGTCACTCTTCCACAGCTTCCGTTTATTAAGATGCCCAAATAGGAAATATACCTTTGACCATACCGCATTTTTACACAATCCTAATAGAAACACTTACCAATACATAATCAAGAGATTTTCCTTGACGGAAAGGTGTATAATTTGGTATAGATAATATTAATGAAGCTTGTGTCTGCGCAGTCGGGCATTTAGGGATTTGAGGTCATCTGGCAGGCAAAATTCTTGCAGTTTTGGGAATAGAGGAGGAATTATTATGTGCGACATAGAGTTGTAATTGAGACTTTGTGCTCGCAGTTAAGATTGTACAATTCAATTAACAACCTATATCTATTTTTTAAGGAGGACTATACCATGATGAAATTCACATTCACCCTGATAGCGGTTATCGCCCTATCAACAACCGTCGCCTTTGGAGGCGAATGGATCATATTCAGTGAGGGACTCCCGCCCGGCGCTGATTTAGCGTTGCGCGCTGACAGCCAGTTTGTGGTCAGCGACTCGAACCCCTACCAAGGCGCATATCACTTGAAACGCGACTTTGCGACCTGGGGAGACTGGGCCTGGATTACGGGCATAATGAATCTGAATTTAGACCTGTCCGGCATCGACTTCGACACCGCTTACATCGAGTTCTACATCGATGGCGGGACGAACGCTATCGGCTACCTGGAACTGAGGCTGGGGGGCGCCGCGTGGGATCCGGACTTCCAAAATACCAGCGTCACTGTTGATGACCAGCCCGGCTATGAGCTGGTTAAAGTGATGCTCAAGGATTTCACAAGCGGTGGAGCCAGTGCGACGAATCTCGATGAGTTTACGGGGGGAACGGGCATGATTGACCGAGTTTCGTGGGGCTTTGGGGCGGCTGGTGATCTGTTCGTTGATGAGGTTCGAATCCTCGATGCGACAGGCGGGGTCGCCGCTATTGCCTCTAATCCCAGTCCGGCTGATGGTGCTTACCATGAGGATACCTGGGTGACACTTAGCTGGAAGCCGGGAGATTTCGCAGCCTCTCATAATGTATATCTGGGGGATAATTTCGATGACGTTAACGAAGCGACACGGGATTCGGATGTGTTCCGGGGCAACCAAGACCTGGCATTTTATATTGCAGGCTTTCCCGGATATGCTTACGAGGAAGGCCTTGTTCCGGGCACAACGTACTATTGGCGAATAGATGAGGTGAACGATGTCGAACCGAATAGTCCGTGGAAAGGCTTTGTCAGGTGTTTTACAATTCCACCAAAGACTGCTTATGATCCGGATCCGGGGATAGGTGCCGAGGATGTTGACTTGTATGTGCAGCTCAGCTGGACGCCAGGATTCGGTTCAAAACTGCACTATATAGTTTTCGGCGAAGATTTTGACGAGGTAAGTAATGCTCCTGCGGGTACTTCTTATGGAGCTACGAATTACTCGCCCGGCCCGTTGAAATTAGCTAAAACATACTACTGGAGAGTTGATGAGTTCGACGGCACAGAAACGCATAAAGGCCAGGTCTGGAGCTTCACAACTGAAGGCGCTGTTAGCAGTCCGAATCCGGTTGATGGTGCATTGGATGTTAAGCCATCTGTAATTCTTAATTGGGTTGCTGGAGCAGTCGCTGCTTCGCATGAGGTTTACTTTGGCACAGATGCGGACGCCGTGGCCAATGCAACGATAGCCTCACCTGAATACAAGGGACCAAAGTCTATCGGCGAGGAAAGCTATAATCCTGGCAAGCTTACATTGAATACCTCGTATTATTGGCGGATCGATGAGGTTAACGACGCCAGTACCGACAGCCCGTGGGCGGGTAAGGTCTGGAGTTTTACTACCTGTGATTTCTTTGTCATAGACGATTTCGAGGATTATGATGCTGACGATAATCAGATATGGTACGCTTGGCACGATGGGCTCGGCTATGGCTCACCCGGCTCCGATCCTTACTTTGCCGGCAACAGCACCGGTGCTGCAGTAGGCGATGAAAATACCCTTTCGTATACAGAAGAAACTATCGTTCATGGTGGCCTTCAGTCTATGCCGTTTGTATTCGACAACAACAAGCAGGGCTACTCGATGTATTCAGAGGTGGAATACACATTAGAAGCTCAGCGTGATTGGACAGAGCAAGGCGTTACGGAATTGTCGCTGTGGTTCAGAGGGTATCCAGGATCTGTTGGCAGTTTTGCCGAAGGTCCGATCGGAACTTACACGATGACCGCTTCCGGCGCAGATATCTGGAACGTCAATGGCGTAGAGGCCGATGAGTTCCACTTTGCATATAAGATGCTCAACGGCGCCGGCTCGATTATAGCGAAGGTTGAGAGTGTCGAGAACACGAATGGCTGGGCCAAAGCGGGCGTGATGATTCGCGAATCATTGAACCCTGATTCGGCACATGCTTTTGCATGTGTTACACCAGGTAACGGAGTTGCTTCACAGTATCGACCGACTACGGGAGGTAGCAGTGGAAACTTTAATCAAACCGGTTTAGCCGCTCCTTATTGGGTAAAACTGGAGCGTAGCATCTCCGGCCTATTTACAGTTTCACACTCTGCGAACGGCACGAACTGGCAGCAGGTTACCGGGGCCACAGCACAGAACATTGCTATGGGCTCTAATGTCTATATCGGTTTGGCATTAACTAGCCATGACGCAGCTCAGACTTGTCAGGCTGTATTCTCGAGCATTACAACTACCGGGATAGTCAGCGGGCAGTGGACGAACCAGGATATTGGCATCGAGAGTAATGATCCCGAACCGCTTTATGCGGCTGTGTCCAATAGTACAGGCGCACCTGCTATAGTGGTTCACGATGATCCTGTCGCGGCGCAGATCGACGCATGGATAGAATGGGTTATCCCACTTTCGGCTTTTGCCGATCAGGGCATTGATCTTACTAACGTCGATAGTATTGCGATCGGTCTTGGCACACAGGGCAACACAACAGTACCCGGCGGCTCGGGCAAGATGTATATTGACGATATTCGATTGTATCAACCGAGAGATGCTGCTGAATAGCTCTCTCACCCTTACAGAAATGACGGCAGGTCGTGCAGTAATTCGGGGCCTATACTAAATTGATGGGTATAGGCCCCTGTTGTCTTTTTACTCAAAGGATTGGTGGCTTGAATAAGTTTCCAGCCTTTTGCTTTTGACGTCGGCCATTGAATACGTTTGCGATTTTTTAGCCCTCACATAATCTCTTTACAAATAAGAGCTTATGGAGTTAAGAATTTCTGGAAATAGGTAGATAAGGTTCTTTCGGGTTGTAGCCAGGTTGTAGGAATTTTGCGAGTCAAAATTGGGTATTTTAGTGTCTTGATGTCACTCTATTTCAGCTTCTGTTTGCGACAGTTTTGCTCGCCACTTTTCGGCTTCTTCGGGCTCGTTCCTGCCTTCGTAGAGGGTGATTAGGATTTTAATCAGCATGGGCGAAGCCCATCCTGCTTCTTTCAAGTAGAAGCCAACTTTTAATACTCAGCTTCCTTATCATTCTTGCCGGCATACCAGAGTTTTGGCACATCTTCGCCTTCGGAATATGCGATTGGAGATACATGGCCGTCTAACCAGAGGGTATTGCAGTGGCCGCTCTCGTATTTCTGCGAGCGGTTATGGCGGTATATCTCAAAGATCGCATTTTCATAGAATTGCCCGCCCCAACTGTGACCACCCGGCCGCCATTGCGGTATGTTCCATTTCCCCTGCTTATACAACATATCGCCGTTGTCATCCAGTAACTGCTCGAAGTGATCCTGGCAAAGGATAAATTGAGCCGGGGAGACATTGACGCCGCTATTGGTGAGCTTTGTCCCTTTCAAATAGCGCATATAACGATTTTGGCCGTAACTGGCGATTTTAGCGTCTTCCGGCGACTCGTGAAACCAGTGCGGCTGTTTGGAACTGGGACAACCGAATAATTTCGGCGATTGCACGTATTCAAGATACGCCACCCCCCAATAGCTCCTGGAATCGTCTTTATCTATTATCGTACCATCGGCATTATACCACATAATCTGGTTGGAGCCCCAAATCCCGGCTTTCGGCATATAAAATGCTCTGTCATTATCATCCAGATACAACGCCAAACCCAAACCTAATCCCCTCAGATGCGCCTGGCAAATGGTGTTTTTCGCCTGTTGCTTGACCTTCCTCAACGCCGGCATTAAAATCGACAGTAGTAACGCGATAATCGATATAACAACCAGCAACTCAATTAGTGTGAAACCTTTTTTTCCGCTCATGATATTGTGTTATATCGCGTATCCAGATGACTGATAGGTATTTTGATTCTTCAATCATGAAAAATGATTATACCTTTCTGAAGCAAGGCAGATCAAGGACAAAATAGGCACTCTCTTTTTTTTCGACTCCGAAGAATTCTCAAAAGGTGTGTGAAAACCCTAAACGCACACATTTCAGCTAATCACCCACCATACCGTAATATTAGTACACGAACCGCAAGATTTTGCTTGACGCGAATAGGGCGAATTAGGTATAAATCACAGTATAGGCAAGTTCCTGTGGGTTCTTGATTTTGCAGCCTCATACATGCTTGAATTCCCCTCGGGATTTTGCCGATGCCACGTATGGCAGGAGAGTAGTGACAAGACCGCCGAAGTCTTATGCTTCGGAGATAAGGATTCTTGCCAAGTCGTTGAAACGAGTTCTTAGGTTGTCGAATGAAGGAGGTAGTCGAAAGCTGTTAAGAACAAGCAATTCTCAGCCGATATGTACAAGACCAGTTATCGGTGTGTTTAATGTTAGCCTTTTTTAAGGAGGACTATCATGTGTAAGAAATTGATTTTCTTGGTATCTTTGGTTTTTGTGCTGAGTTCGGCCTGGACGAGCCCGGCCGGGGCCGCCGATCCGGGCCTTGTTGGCTGGTGGAAGTTCGATGAGGGCTCCGGCACCGTCGCAGCCGACTCCAGTGTGAATGGCATGGACGGCACACTTGTCAGCGACCCGGTATGGCGTCAGGACGGTGTCCACAAGGGATGTTTGTTCTTTGACGGAGCCCAGGCGCATGTTCAGGTTCCGAATCAGGACAGCTTGAATCCGGGGGACGGGAGCTTCACGTTTGCATTCTGGGCAAATGTTGAGACGGCGCCGGGCACCCAGGGAACGACAAACTGGGACCTCGCGGTGAACAAGAGGGACGCAGGCAGTGTTGGGTATTACATCGGAGCGGACAGAAATCAGGGCAGTGCCGACCAAACCGGATACCGATTCATGGTGGGGGACACCGGTGCAACCAGGAGAGACACCCCGTTTGTGGCAGTGCCGCTGGGAGAATGGGTCTTTGTGGCGGCCGTTCTGGACAGAGATCTCAATGAACAGAAGATCTCCGTTGACGGAGGCCAGACATGGGCCACCGCAACCCCGCCGCCCGGCCCTGTTGCACCGAGCATGGATCTCGGGATTGGATTCGATATCGGGATAAACGATTACTGGTTTCATGGGAGGATAGACGATGTGCGCCTCTACAACTGGCCGCTGTCGGCAGATGAGCTTCTGATTGTCATGGAAGGCGGAGAAGGATTTCCGCTTGCCCGGCGTCCTGACCCGGCGGACGGGGCTGTGCTTGGAGCTACATGGGTAAACCTCTTGTGGACGCAGGGAAGCTTCGCAGTCTCGCATGATTTGTACTTTGGAACCAGCTTCGATGACGTCAGCGCCAGTGCCGAAGGGACCTTTGTCGGCAATCCGGTCACGGCCTCCCAGTTAGTCGGATTTACCGGCTTTCCCGCCCCCGACGGCCTCGTTCCGGGCACGATTTACTACTGGCGGGTCGACGAGGTAAATGATGCAGATCCGAATAGCCCCTGGAAAGGTGATGTCTGG
>DQCG01000050.1 GCA_003533825.1 Phycisphaerales bacterium | reverse complement strand
TCAACACATGTGGCACAGTTACCAATAACTTCCATCACACTGATGTTTTTCATGGCCATCGTAGGATCTTGCCGAACACCGGATTATTCAAGCACCGAGCCGGTTGGTGAAACAAGTCCACGAAGATATGTCACACCGGTTAATCAGGTGCTTACCCCTATCGGAATCCAGGTGGAACTGCCGGGTATGCGGCCGCAGGCGCTGGCGCTGAGTCCCGACTCCTTGCTGCTCGCCGCTTCCGGCAAAACACAGGAACTGGTGCTGATCGATCCGGAGACCGGCCAGATCAGACAGAAAGTCGCATTGCCTTCGAGCGAGGCTCGGAATACAGACGCCGTTTCGTCTCATATCCTCAAGCCGGATAAGTCCGGCCAGCTCAGCTACACCGGCCTGATATTCAGCCCGGACGGCTCCCGCATTTATCTGTCCAATGTAAACGGCGACATAAAAGTTTTCGGTGTCGATAAAGGGGGGCGGATCAGAGGTCTGTTTTCCATCCCCTTGCCTGTCGCCGAAGCTCCGAATCGCAAGCAGGAGATTCCCGCCGGTCTGGCAATTTCACGGGATGGACGTCGACTATACGTGGTGTTGAATTTATCAAATCGTTTGGCGGAGATAGATACTGCCAGCGGCGAAATGTTCCGGTCGTGGCCGGTGGGAGTTGCACCCTATGACGTGGTTCTTGTTGGCGATAAAGCATACGTTAGCAACTGGGGCGGTCGTCTTCCGGATGATGACAGTCTCACCGGGCCGGCCGGTCAAGGTACGCGAGTACGTGTTGACGCAGTGCGTCACATTGCCAGTGAAGGCTCGGTTTCCGTGATCCATCTCAACCGGGAAATACCCGTCCACCAGATTATTGTCGGCCTGCACTCGTCCGGTATCGCCCGTTCACCCGACGGGCGTTATGTCGTAGTAGCCAACGCTGGCAGTGATACACTTAGCGTAATCGATACGTGTAAGGACAAAGTGATCAAAACTATCTGGGCCAAACCAAGTCCGGCCGATCTGTTCGGAGCGAGTCCCAATGCACTTGCGTTCAATCCATCTGGCGACACTCTCTATGTCGCCAACGGTACTCAGAACGCCATAGCAGTATTTCACTTCCATCCGGCCAAATCAAAACTTCTGGGACTCATCCCCGTAGGCTGGTTTCCCGGCGCGGTGACCTGTGATAATGCACGAAATAGGCTGATTGTGGCCAATATAAAGGGAGTCGGTTCGACTCGCGGCCTGCGAGAAGAACGAAGCGGTCAATTCAATACCCACCAGTACCACGGGACACTATCTATCCTGCCGGTTCTCGGTGCTAAGAAGCTTGCGGCCTTAACACATCAGGTTCTTGGTAACTATCGATACCCCTTGCTGAAGGAAGCTCGACGACCGGCACGAACGAACCAACCAGTACGACCCATCCCGGAAAGGGCCGGAGAGCCGTCTGTCTTTGACAATGTGGTCTACATTATCAAGGAGAACCGGACCTATGACCAGGTCCTCGGGGACATACCCGAAGGCAACGGCGATCCATCCCTTTGCATCTTCGGCGAACGGATTACGCCCAACCAGCACAAAATGGTACGACAATTCGTCCTGCTGGATAACACCTATTGTTCCGGGATTCTCAGTGCCGACGGTCACCAGTGGTCGGATTCGGCATTCGCCACCGATTATATGGAAAAATCTTTTGCGGGTTTTCCTCGCAGCTATCCCGACGGCATGGAGGACAGCGATGTGGATGCGCTGGCTTATGCCCCTTCCGGTTTTATCTGGGACAATGCTATCGCCCATGACAAGACGCTGCGGGTTTATGGCGAATTTGCCATAACCGAGACTTCATGGGCGGTTCCCGGCAGGAAAAACCCGCCGAAGTTTCTGAACTACTACCGCGATTTTATCGACCGGACCAATCTAATCAATATTTCCAGCCGGCCCGCCATTGAATCGCTCCGGCCATACCAAAACAATCAGACGGTCGGCTGGGATATGGATATTCCCGATGTGTTCCGAGCTGCACAATTCATCAAAGAATTACGCCGGTACGAACACAAGGGCAAGCTCCCCAACTTGATTATCATCTGCTTGCCTAATGACCACACATCCGGAACCAAAGCCGGCTCGCCAACCCCGGCGGCCCAAGTAGCGGATAACGATCTCGCCTTCGGACAGATAGTTGAAGCAATCAGTCACAGCCCATTCTGGCCCAAAACCTGTATATTTGCCATTGAAGATGATCCTCAGAACGGCTGGGACCATGTCAGCGGTTATCGCACCACGGCCTATGTTATAAGCCCTTACACAAAGCGTAATACCGTTATCAGCACCCAATATAATCAGACGAGTATCCTCCGCAGCATTGAGCTTATCCTGGGCCTGCCTCCCATGAATCAACTCGATGCCACTGCCACTGCTATGAGCGATTGCTTCACCGATGTGCCTGACTTCACACCATATGAAGTAGTGCCCTCGAACGTTCCGCTCGACCAGATGAATCCGGGACCCAAAAAGATTTCGAATGCCGCACTACGCAGGGATGCAATCGCCTCCGCCAGGCTGCCCTTAGAAGAGGTCGATCGATGTCCAGAGGATGTGTTGAATCGGATTATTTGGCGCGCTATGAAAGGTCCGCACGAGCCATACCCGCAATGGGCCGTGATGGCTGATACCAAGGATTCTGATGCCTACTAACCATGAGATTGATTCCGATCATCTGGCTGCCGAGCTATCGCAGAGCATACACAGCAATACCAAGTGGGGAACAGGGCTGAAAGGATAATATGAAGAAGAATGTGGCATAGAAGTCAACTTTGCCTTCGCCTTTCTTTCATTGTCTGCAGGTATGCAATCAGTGGCGAGAGAATCTTTTTGTACTATATAGGATTTTTAGCTATACTTACAGACATGTGGCCGGTGATGTTGGTTATAAGCACCGAACCTTAATTAAAGATGTCAAGTTGATTAACTCGCTCAACTGATGCAGGTATGGATTGAAGCTATAGGATGTATGTACCTGGATACGATAAAAGGGCCCTAATGAGAAGTGTAATAACCATGGGCTCGTAAATTTATGCTCAGCAGGAGGTAAAGTATGTGCAAAGAAAGAGTTGGTCTAAACCGGCGGCGGTTTCTCAAAACCGCAATCAAGACCAGTGTCTGCCTGGCTATGCCACAGGTAATCCCAGGTTCGGCACTCGGTAAGAGTGGTAGTGTGGCCCCCAGCGAACGAATCAAACTGGGCGCCATTGGAATCGGCAATCGCGGCCGTTACGTGCTGGGCTGCTTCCTGCGGGAGCCTGATTTGCAATGCGTTGCCGTTTGTGACGTACGGGGTGATAACCGCCGGCGAGCTAAGGACATGGTCGATGCCCATAACGGCAACAAAGACTGCACGCCGTACATCGATATGCGCGAACTACTCGCCCGCGACGATATCGATGCAGTACTGATCGCGACTGGTCCGAACTGGCACGCGACGGCCGCTACTATGGCGGCTAAGGCAGGCAAAGACGTTTACTGTGAAAAGCCGTGCACGAAGAACATAGCCCAGAGCCTGCAGCTCGCGAATATCTTTCGCCGAACGGCGCGCGTGTTCCAGGCCGGCACGCAACGTCGCAGCCTGCCCAACTTTGCCTATGCAATCGAACTGGCCCGGACAGGTAAACTCGGTCCACTTCAGACACTGCATGCACACCCAGGCGGATTGGGGACTAAGATGAGTGGCTGGCTCCCTGCCGAGCCCGAACCGCCACGAGAGCAGGTGGAATGGGATATGTACCTTGGGCCTGCCGCTTGGCGACCATATACCCGCAAACTAATGAACGCCTTCCACTTTGAAAAAGGTGGTGGTCTGGTCGGAGGCGGGTGCCTCGAATGGGGCTCGCACTGCGTTGACCTGTGCCAGTTAGCCAACGATGCCGATGACACGGCGCCAGTGGAGTATGAGCCGGTCGGCGATCAATTGCATGCCTGGTATGCCAATGGCGTCAAACTCGTGATGCGTAACGACGGATGGCTGCCGTTGGGTTCGTGTCCGGTTCGTTTCGAAGGCGAAACCGGCTGGATCGAGACAGGTGACGACGCGGAGTTCGGCGCGAGTTCTCAATCGCTGCTGCTTCGCAGAGGAACCAAGATTCCTGGCTATCCCGCCGATTTTCACGTACGTGATTTTCTGGATTGTGTCAAGACACGGGCGCTGACCAGGGCCAACGCCGACGCCGCATGCTGGGCGCATATTGCCTGCCACGCGGCCAATATCGCCTTGTTCCTTGATCGTAAGATCAAGTATGATCCGAAGAAAAATGAATTCATTGGCGACGAGCAGGCCAACCGTTTACGCAGTGAGGCCTTACGGGAGCCATGGCGAATATAGCATCTGAACTTTCAAAAGAAACCACCTAAATTATGAGGACAATCATGATAAAAAAGGAACGATATTTCTGCTGGTGTGTTATTCTCACCATAGTCGCTGTATCGACCGGAACAGTTGCTCAAGATCAGCCGGCAGCAAAATTGAAACAAAGCGACTTGATTGCTGTGCTGCAGTCAGACGCTCCCAAGGGAGAGAAAGCTATCACCTGCAAGCGATTAGCCATCTATGGCACCGAACAATCTGTCCCTGCCATAGCGCCGCTATTGGCGGACAAAGAGTTGGCATCATGGGCTCGTATCGCGCTTGAAGCGATCCCCGGCCCCGCCGCAGACGCTGCATTACGCGATGCTCTGGACAAGCTACAGGGCCGTCTGCTTGTTGGAGTTATCAATTCAATTGGCGTACGTCGTGATGACCAGGCTGTCGATACCCTCGTGCAGAAACTCGACGATAACAACGCTGGTGTTGCATCGGCCGCCGCCGTGTCGTTGGGACACATCGGCGGCGAGCATGCAGCAAAGGCACTGACACTATCGCTGACCGATGCGCCGGTCGGTGTTCGTTCGGCGATAGCCGAAGGTTGCATCCTATGTGCTGAATGGTTCCTGGCACACGACAGGACCATTGAAGCCGTCAAAATGTACGACACTGTCCGCCTGGCGGATGTACCTAATCCGAGACATTTAGAAGCGATCCGCGGTGCTATTCTTGCCCGCCAGTCTGGCGGTATCCCCCTCTTGATCGAGCAGTTGCGATCAAAAGACAAAGAGAGACTTGGCATCGGATTACGCACTGCCCGCGAACTTTCCGGAATCGACGTGACCAAGGCATTGGCAACCGAGCTGGCGAACTTAAGTCCGAAGCAACGCCCCTTGCTGCTGTTAGCCCTGGCCGACCGTAAAGACTCTGTGGTTTTACCGACTGTCCAAAAAGCGGCTCAGAGCGGCACAAAGGACCTGCGCATCACAGCCATAAAAATTCTTATACGCTTGGGCGATGTCTCGTGCGTACCGACTTTACTGGATGCAGCGATCGAGAACGATACCGAGCTTGAACAAGCAGCCACCGAAACACTGATCAGACTACCCGGCAAAGACGTGGATGCCGACCTGCTCACCCGCATGCCGCAAGCACGAGGCAAGCGGCACCAGGTTCTCATCGAGCTGGCTGGCCAGAGACAAATAAGCGAAGCCCTTCCTGTGGTCGTGTCCAGCCTTAGTGATATTGATGCAGGTATTCGCGGCGCTGCCATACGGACAACCGGCATCATTGGCCATGATCAGCAGACGGCCGATCTCGTCAAGTTGCTTCAAAAGACCAACAGCTCCAGGGAACGAGAGGACGTTAAGAAGGCTCTGCGAGCAATCAGTAGCCGTTGCGGTGTGAAATGCATCCCGCATCTGCAATCCCTGATGCAGAGCAATGACAACGAACTCCACATGTTCGGGCTGCACGCCTTGGCTATCATTGGCGGAGCAGACGCCCTGGCTGCTGTTAAATCTGCCATTGGGAGTGCTGAGCTTCCTGTACAAGACGAAGCTGTGCGCATCTTATCGAGTTGGCCGAATAACTGGCCCGAGGACAGCGATGCAGGGCAAGCACTGCTGATGTTAGCAACATCAACTGAGAAGTTGCCCCATAAGGTGCTGGGTATGCGTGGTTACCTGCAGTACATACGCGGCAATAAGAAGCTCAACAATGAACAAAAGGTGACTAATGTCAAAGACATACTGTCCCACATTAAACGGCCCGAAGAGAAGCGACAGGCTATCGCTGTTTTGGCCGAAGCGCCGAACTCCAGTGTCCTGGAGCTGCTTACGACGATCGCTGAGGATCCGGCGGTTGCCGAGGAAGCCTATTCGGCCATGGTCCGAATTGCCGGCCAAAATATCCCAGGGGTTTCCAAGGATCAGCGCCAGCAAGTGCTGAAAACGGTGGCTGAGAAATCAAGGAATAATAGTACCAAGCAAAGAGCCCGAAAGACACTCCGTGGAATTCGGTAAGTAGGCGTACCAATTAATACTTTATATAATATGACGGCAGCATGCCCGACTAAACTAAGGCCGTCTGTCCTGGTGACTCTTGTTTCATTTTCTGAGCAGCAGGAAGACGCAGCTCCTCATAAACCAACGGAAGCAGCTTGTTTGTGGCTCCAGCTTCACCATGCTCAATAGTGTTCAGAATACATGTGACATCAGTCATCATTCTTCTATATTCTAGAAGTCAAAATGTATTCATGCTAAGACTTTCGACAATTAAACGGTGGTTCACTTGTATTCGTCTTCTTGATCCACACCTGATACTTCTTACAGTACCTTTTCCGTAACGCTCACGACCATGGCTCTTAACCAAAGTTGCCTATGGCGGTTTGCAACCTGCTCCTGCAAGCCGGTTGCGGGAGGCCTACTCCCATCTCTAAAGCAGCTTGCTAATTACCAGCAATCTGGCCTTTAGCGAATGGGTCCAGGTCTTTCAAGGGGAACGAATGACGGCGGCTTTGCTGGACCGCCTTACGCATCATTGTCACATCTTTGAGATGAACGGCGAGAGCTATAGGTTCAAACAGTCTGTAGG
>DQCG01000614.1:5131-6961 GCA_003533825.1 Phycisphaerales bacterium | reverse complement strand
GCGGCGGGTTTGATTCCGGGATTGATGGATTACTTCTCGATGCGCCGGCCCGGGATATGGCCTTTTGTTACGTCGGCCGTGCTGGTCGGAAGCAATCTTATATATCTTTATCTGGCACGGACGAGGACTACGGGCAGGCAGATAATGTTTAACCTGTGGGGCCAGATTTCGGTGGATTTGGTGATTCTCACTGTCGTGGTTTATTTTGTCGGCAGCTTGGAGACGAACATCGCGTTCACGTATCTGTTTCACATCGTTCTGTCGTGCGTGTTCTTCTCCGGGAGGCAGTCTCTGATTGTCACCATCATGGCAATCGGCATGTTTGCGGCGTGTATCATGGCCGAGTACGTGCTGCGGATACTGCCGTCTATGAGCGTTTTCGCCGAATCGGGCGATGTTGAGTATTCCTCTGGGGTACTGATGAAGCTGGCTTTCAATTTCTTCCTGGCTATCGGTATATGGCTGGTCGTATGGTATCTTGCATCTCATCTGTCGTCGATGGTACGACACAGAGATTACGAGCTTGCCGAGACCAACCGCCGAGTTGTGGCTGCTTGTGAGGAACGGTCCCGGCACATGCTGACCACGACCCATCAGTTGAAGGCTCCTTTCGCTGCGATTTATTCCAACGCTCAACTGCTTCTCCAGGGATATTGCGGCGAAATCCCGGACGAAGCGCTGCAGGTTATAAAGCGGATATTGTTAAGATGCCGGCGATTGACGGCGGAGATCCAGGAGATGCTCCAGTTGGCAAATCTGAGCTCGATGAGCCTGGAGTCTCTTCCCCGAATCAGGATGGTTTCAACGGAGCTGCTGGAGTGGTGTATCTCTCAAGTCGATTGCATCGCCCAGGAACATGGTATTGTTTTTAAGATGGATATCCGGCCGGTCACTTTGGTGGGCGTCGAAGATCATTTCAAAATGCTGTTTGTCAATCTGCTGAGCAATGCTGTAATATATTCGCAAAGAAACGGCCAGGTTCGGATTTCCTGTAAGCCGGGGCCGAATTTGGAGCCTGTTATCACTATTACGGATAATGGAATAGGCATACCGGCGGATAAGTTGCCTCGTATCTTCGAGGAGCACTATCGCACGAAAGAGGCGGTGCAGCATAATAAAGAGTCTTCCGGGCTGGGTTTGGCTATCGTAAAGAATGTGGCTGAAATGTATGGAATTCGTATCAGGGTGGAAAGTCGCCCGGGATTCGGGACGAAGTTTGAGCTGAAATTTCCCGCCCAGGATGAAAGCTCGGGAAAATAATTTAGAAGGAGAAATAATATGGCCTATGTTTTGATTGTAGATGACGATGAGGACTTCGCCCAGACTACGGCGACTGTTTTACGGAAAGAAGGGCACGAGGTTCAAATCGAGCTGGATACTCAGGATGCTGCGGAGAGTATGGAAAATAAACCGCCGGATTTGGTGGTTCTGGATGTCATGTTCCCTGAAGATGCTTCGGCCGGGTTTGAGTTGGCCCGATTCATGCGTAATGAAAGCGAACAGCTCAAGGAGATTCCGATCCTGATGCTGACGGCGATCAATGCCAAGTTCCCGCTGGGATTTGGGCCCAAGGATATCAACAGTGAATGGCTGCCGGTGACTGATTTTCTGGAAAAGCCCGTGGATTTTGATGTCTTGCTGGATAAAGTATCGAAACTTCTGGGTGAAGGCAGCACTACCGGTTGAGACTTACCTTTCGACTCTCTGCTCAGGGTGAAGAGGTGGGCCGCTCGGATTAGGTTATGAACTGGTCGGCTCGTTTAATATTCCCGAAGGAGGCAAGGGTAATAGTTGGGCCCGCCCGGTCGTTTGTGGCGGCCGTCTGTACAT
>DQCG01000614.1:4298-5087 GCA_003533825.1 Phycisphaerales bacterium | reverse complement strand
ATCGCCGGAAGGAGAAATAATGTTCGACACAAAACTCAAACAGGCTGAATATTGCCTGGTTCTGGCTATCATAATCTCGCTTTCAATTTGCCCAAAGCTGCCTGCGGCTCAGGACCGAGCGACCCTGGCCGAAAGTGCAATCCCAAAGCTTGAGAAAGTGCTGCAGGAAAATATCGCTTCGTTCTGGTATACCAAGAGCCTGGATCGCATCAACGATGGATACACAATCAACTTCGGCCCGAAAGGCGAGCCTAAAGGCCCCGGTACGAAGATGATTGTGACCCAGGCCAGGACGATGTGGCTCTTCGCCCGGCTGGCCCGGGCCGGGTATGGCGGTGAGGAATATATCGAAGCGGCCGAGCTTGGTTATCGTTTTTTAAAAGATAAGATGTGGGATGCCGAGAACGGCGGTTTTTATTGGGAAGTCGATGCTTCCGGCAATGAAAAGCTCAAGCCTCGAAAGCATCTTTACGGCCAGTCCTTCGCGCTTTATGCTATCTCCGAATATTACCTGGCTACCGAAAGACAGGATGTGCTCGATTTCGCAATCCGGTTCTTCGAGCTGCTGGAGGAAAAATCCCACGACAAAATCTATGGGGGTTATATCGAATTCTTCGACGAGGACTGGACGCCTGTCCCCGCCGGAGAAAATTCTTATATGGGAGTGCCCATAGGCTTGAAGTTGATGAATACTCATCTGCACTTGCTTGAAGCGATAACGACTTTCTATCGGGCGAGCAAGCTGCCTTTGGCGCGCGAGCGGCTGCTGGAGCTGATCAATATCGAAAG
>DQCG01000614.1:1430-4202 GCA_003533825.1 Phycisphaerales bacterium | reverse complement strand
TGCGATGCGGCGAGTGTTTCGAATTATCCGTTTAGCGATTTGTATCGAACCTTGTTCGAATACTCGTTAAAGTACGGATACGATGAGGCAGCAGGCGGATTTTACGACAGCGGCCTGTTCAATCAGCCGGCCGACAGACTTACTAAAATCTGGTGGGTTGAGGCCGAAGGTCTTGTCAGTTCTTTGTATATGTACCGCCTGACGGCGAATCCACAGTATCTAACGGTCTTCGAGCAGACGTACGATTACATCGAGAAGAACATCGTAGATTGGCAGTACGGCGAGTGGCACTCGAGCGTGACAACCAGAGGAACAGCGCAGGGAGATAAAGCCAACACGTGGAAAGCTGGTTACCACAGCGGCCGGGCAATGATCGAATGCCTGGAAATATTAAAGCGCTGGAAAGATTGACTGCTTTTTAAAAATCAAATATGAAATATCAATAAACCGTGGAACCGCTTCGGGATGACTTCCTAAACTTCGCACTTTGCATTTTAATATTTGATTTTTCCTGCAAGCCCTGCTATTGGCTTAGCCGGGTACGACGTTAGTCGCACATGGGCCTTTTTTGCCTTCTCCGATCTCGAATTCGACCTTCTGGCCTTCATCGAGCGATGCATACCCGGTTGTCTTAATCTCCGAGTGATGAACGAACAAATCATCACCGCCGTCATCCGGTTCGATGAAGCCAAATCCCTTACTTGAATTGAACCATTTTACTGTACCTGTACTCACGAATGCTTCTCCTTGACCTTATATAAAGGCCGACTTAATAATAACTCTCTCTTTCATTTTATTAAGAGTATGCCCTTGAGAGATTAAGGAAAATACTCCATTAAAGGTTTTACTATACAAATAGAACGTGAAATGTCAATAAAATTAATAGAATAAATTTGCAGAACCGGTTTTTTGCCGAGGTATATTGCATTCCGGAATATGCGTACAGATATTAAAGATATTGTTGTCACTGAGTTCGACCCGTCGGGCGGTCTTGGAAATTCGAGAGTGATGAAGGGCATGGAAAATCATTTCGCACTTACCCTACGGTAGTTTTATTGTTAAACTGTCCGGAAGAAAGAATGTATATCATGGTTTAAAGGAGCTGTTCATGGATAATTCTAAAATCCGGAAGATTTTGTTCTATGCGGTATTGTTTTCATTTTTCGTTTTGTTTGGGAGGGATATGCAAGCCCAGGGGATTTCCGTTAATCCCTTAAAATCAGTGGCTGATAGTCGTTTCAGTGAAGAGGGCTTTTTGAAGGTAGGCGGAGCCTCCCGGCTGATAATTGGTTTGTACGAACTGCCGAATGATGATGACAGACTCGCAGAGATAGCCGAAAGCGGTTTCAATCTGGTCCGGGTGCCGCAGGAAAGAAAAGCCCTGGATCGGCTGCGCGAACATGGGCTATATGCGTGGATATGTCTGGGTTCGGCCGTCAAGCTTAAAGACGGCAATTTGGAAGGTGAGCAGAAACTGGAGCGAATCATCGATCAATTCAAAAGTCACCCGTCATTTTTGGTCTGGGAGTTGTCGGATGAGGCGCTATGGAATGTCTGGTGGTCTCGCTTTCCGTGGATTTTCGGCGAGCAGCAGCGACAATTGCGAGGGCATATCGAAAAAGCCCGGGGCCGAAACTCACAAGCCGATACGGGTAAGTTATTATCACTGCTGCGGGAGGCTGACGATTATGATGAGCGGGCTTTGTGGAAGAAGGCGGAGGCGATTTACGATACGCTATGGGAAAAGCTGGGAGTAAAGAATCCTCATCCGGATTGGAAAATGTCACAATGTCCGGCCCGGGCTGATGAGCTGATTGATAAAATTGCCCGGGGCTGTCGAGCCGTCAGGCGGTTCGATGCCGGGCATATTATCTGGCAGAATCATGCGCCGCGAAACACGGTCGTCAGTATGAGAAAATATAATAGAGCTGTCGATGCCGCCGGTTGTGATATTTATCCGGTGCCTTTTAGTCCCACTTCCGGCCATAGCGATCTAAAAGATACGAATCTCAGCTCGGTAGGGGCTTATACCGACCGGATGCGACAGGCGGCTCCGGGCAAATCGATCTGGATGGTGCTGCAGGGTTTTGGCTGGCGCGATTTGAGTGAAGATGGGAAAAATGATCCGGACCTCAGCAAAGGCCGTCGTCCCAGGTTTAATGAAACTCGCTTTATGGCTTATGACGCCGTCGTGCACGGAGCTAATGCCGTTTTGTACTGGGGAACTCATTCTATTGAAAAAGACAGTTCCTTATGGCGCAATTTGATGAAAACGGCGAAAGAGCTTCGCGCCCTGGAGCCGGGGATTGTCGGGGAACGTCCTGTGAATCCGCCTCTCGCCGTCGCGGATGAAACGTACGGTTCAGTCGACGAAAAGGGGCCGGTACTTATGCTTCGCAAGACCGGCCAAGACTGGGTCCTCATCGCAGTAAATGAGCATAGCCAGGGTATCTCTTTCAAAATCAGCAAGCTGCCGGAAGAATTAGAAGGCAGAAACCTGTATCGCCTGTATTCCGATGAAGTGCATTTAATAGAGAACGGTCGATTACATGATGGAATTCGCGGCTTTGGTGTTCATGTTTATGCCACGAGCCGACGTTTCGAAAACGAGTAAGTTCAGGCAGAGATAATATGAGGATTTTTGGAGAATTAAGTATGTTGGTCAGGATTATTGCTTTTGTCGTCGCTTGTGCGGTTTCATCCGTTACATTAGCAACCTCTGTGCCGTCGATTCCGGAACCGGATTATAAAATAGTCGATGACTTTTCATAC
>DQCG01000614.1:0-1392 GCA_003533825.1 Phycisphaerales bacterium | reverse complement strand
ACAAAAATCGATCGTGCATCCTGGGACGGCAGCCTCAAACTGGATCTTACTATGTGCAAGGGTCTTCAGTTTCTGTTTTACTGTTCCGATCCGTCACCTGTGGCCAGCTTTGCGGTCTACCTGCACAGTGGAGACGGGTGGTACAGGGGCGGATTTGATGCTCCGGTTTCTGATGGGTGGGCCGCAGTCAGGATTTATAAGAACGCGACTAACATAGAAGGTCAGCCTGCCGGATGGAGTAAAGTTGACACCGTTCGCATTTCCGCATGGCGAGGCGGTGACGTCGATACCGAGTTTTATATTGCTGCTATGGGCGTATTTGGCACGGGTGGCAGTATTGTAATCGTTCGAGGCGATTCGGTCGCGGGCGAGGCGCCCGATGAGCTTGAGTCTGTCAAGCGATACACTCAAGTCATGACCGAGTTTTTTGACCGGGCCGGCCTTTCGCATACCGTTCTTAGCGATCATGACCTCACGTCGGAGAGGTTAAAGGGCATTAAGCTTGTGGTTCTGCCGCATAATCCGAGAGTGCCGGGCCGGGCCGCCGACGAAATCTCAAAATTTCTTGAGACGGGTGGAAAATTAATTGCCTTTTACACCCTGCCCAAACGTCTCGAACCGGTAACAGGCATTCGCATCGGTACCCATATTCCTCAGAAATATCAGGGTAATTTTGCCTCGATTCGTCCTTCCGGTGATTCCCTAAGCGGGATGCCGGCGGTTACCGGGCAATCATCGTGGAATATACGCAGTGCATCTGCCGTTGACGGAAAAAGCCGAATTGCCGCGTGGTGGTATAACGATAAAGGTCAATCTACCGGCAAGCCCGCCATTATCGCCGGCGAGAATTGCATCTTCCTGACGCACGTTCTTTTGTCCGATGATTCGGCCAATAAAATGCAATTGCTGCTGGCCATGGCCGGAGAGCTTGTGCCGGAACTCTGGCATCAGGCAGCCGAGGGCTGTCTCGACCGCATTGGCCGGTTGGGACCCTATGATAATTACGAATCCGCTAAGGATGGCATAACAAAACTTGCCTCCGGAGACAGTCGCGCTTTGGAGGCTCTTGAGAAGGCGAAGACCTTTCATAGCGAAGGTGCGGATATGTTATCCAGGGGCAAGTTTTCACAAGTAATTGTTAATGCTGAAAAATCACAGAAGTTTCTGATCGATGCATACTGCATGGCTCAAAAGCCAGTGATCCCGGAGCACAGGGCTTTCTGGTGCCACAGCGCATTCGGTGTAGCCGGCATGACGTGGGACCAGGCCGTAGAGATTCTGGCCGATAACGGTTTCACCGCCGTACTGCCTAATATGCTTTGGGCGGGGGCGGCTTTTTATGAAAGTGACGTGTTACCAGTAGCTGCCGCTGTCGAGGAAAAAGGCGATCAA
>DQCG01000527.1 GCA_003533825.1 Phycisphaerales bacterium | reverse complement strand
TTCTGGCGGCCTCGGCAGCTATGGCTTGCCGCTGTCGCCCTCGCGTTCAGGACGATCATCTATATCTGAAGAGGAAGAGGAATATGAGTATGCGATGATGATGGAAGCGGAGATGGGGATGGCACGACCAAATGCTTATCAAGCCCCACCATCTGACTCAGGAAAATCCAGCGGTTCCTCTTCTGTCGCACGCTCCACTTCCAGAAGCCAGCCCGGAACCGGAATATCTTCTTCTGCCAGGCGCACAACCGCTTCCAGAACCCGGCCTACGGCCCGCACAAGTTACAGCCGCGGTCGCAGTAGAGACCGGGGGGACACCTTATACGGCTACACTACTACTTCCAGAGCGACCCAGCATCGCAGTGAAACCACGACCGCAGATCCCACTGACGAGCAGACTTATCTCTTCAGCCTGAGCGTTCATCTGCCCGAGGATGTCAAACCTCTGGCCAAAGAGTTTATGAATGCCCTTGTCGAAAATCTGCGTCAAGTACTAACCGATGCCTACAATGCGCATGGGAAAGAAATCCAAAATTTGATTCAATTTGCCGAGTCACGGCGTGATCGAGCCCAATCGCAACTTGCAAAAGCAATGGAGCAAGCTAAGGCAATAAGGCCGGCCCAGGCGATCAAACAGAATCCGGCGGATGCCGCTGTGTATCAACAGTTGGAACAGATTATTGATCTGTCGAACTTAACATCTTCTACATCTTTTGTTGATGTAATAGAACAATTAGAGGATTCCGTAGATCCTCCGCTGCAGATACAGCCTAACTGGAGGGATTTGCTCGAAAATGCCGAGATCGAACCGACCACGCCCGCCGGGATGGATCCGCTGCCAGGTATTAAGCTCCGCAAGGCGCTGGAGATTTTATTAGATGGGCTTTCGAGTGATTTTGCAGAACTAAAATACGTCGTGGATGAAGACGTGATAGTAATAGCAACGCGAGATCGGCTTCCGAGTAAGTTGATAACGCGCGTTTATGACATCTCTGATTTTGCATATTCGGCCGGTAGCGCCAAAGAGGTGGCCGATGCAATCCAGAAAACCATCGAGCCTGAGAGCTGGTTTGATATCAGCGACATGGGGGAAGGAACCATAACGCCTTACCCGAGTCAACAACCCAGGAAACTTGCCGTTCTACAAACCTCTGAGATTCATCAACAAATCCAGAGGTTTTTAGAATCCATCAGAATGGATATTCCTGCCGGCACTCCTTTAAATGTCCCCGCTGAAGTACATCTTCGTAAGCAGAATAACCTGCTCGCCGAAAAGCAGAATCTTGAGATGGAACTTGCCCGACTTCAGGGACGTATGCCGGCGATTGAAGAACAAATCAAGAGAATAAAGAAGGAAATAGACGAGAGGATTCAGACTGACCAGGTTAGCGAGGAATTGAGAAAAATACTCGCCGTGCAAGAAAAGTATTTTGAAGGAGTCAAAAGACTCGTAGAAAACGGCACAGTTCCCAATAGTGAGCTTGCGGATGCTGAGGAAAAGCTCGCCAGGGCAAGAATAGAGCTTGCAAGACGGAGCGAACAGATTGGTGTGTCTGTCGGTGCCAATCAACTAGCCACGTTCAGTCACGAGTTGGCTACGCTGGCGATTGATATGGCAGAAAAAAAAGCAATGCTGGAAATCGTTAGTAACCAGCTTAATCAAACAGAACAGCAACTAACGGCTTCTACAATATTAGACCCAAAAGTTTCGCAAATACGCCTTGCTGTAAGAGCATTGGAAATCGCAGAGAGACGTATCAACGAGTTAAATACTCTCTCTCTTAATGTGCAGCCGCCGACGGTATCTGTACTTGGCGCGGAGTAATTTTACTTAAAAGAAACTGAATCCGGCGCCCGTGCTTGTCTCAACTGGGCGCCGGATGAAAATTCACCATCGGCATGTTCGATACCTGTCTCGTATCATGCAATACAAGATTAGTGCTTAAAGTGCCGCTTGCCGGTAAAGACCATTGCGATGCCGTGCTTGTCGGCGGCTTCGATGACTATATCATCTTTCTTGGAGCCGCCCGGCTGAGCGATCGCAACTATGCCTGCCTTAGCGGCGTTATCGACGTTATCCGGGAAGGGGAAGAACGCATCCGAGGCCATAGCACAGCCTTTGGATTCCTCGCCGGCACGTTTGAAGGCTATTAAGCCGGACTCGACGCGATTCATCTGCCCGGCCCCGACGCCCCAAACCTTTTTGTTCTTAACCAGCACGATTGTATTGCTCTTTGTATGCTTTCCGACGAGCCAGGCAATTCTCAAGTCTTCAAGCTGCTGTTTCGTGGGTTTGGCCTTGGTCGGATACGTCAGTGCATCCGGCTCCCAGCCGACGAGATTTCGTTTTTGCAACAGCATTCCGCCGACGATGCATCGCACATCGAACTCGCTGCCGTCGATACTGGTCCTGTCGATCGGTCCTGTTTCTATCAGCCGAACCCGGCCGCCCCAGGCCTTTAACGTCCTGATGATCTCAACGGCGTCCTTATCGAACTCGGGCGCGATAATCACCTCGGCGAAGAATCCGCCGGCCCCCATTGCTTTGCCGAATCGGCTGTAGGATTCCATAATCGTCTGTGCCAGCTCGACGTTCACTTTTCGATTCAGCGCGATAATGCTGCCGAAGGCACTGACCACGTCACCCTCGTAGGCCTTGCGGTATGCCACGCAAATGTCATCATCGACGGCACATCCGCACGGATTAAGGTGTTTGACGACGACTGCCGCAGGCTCGGAAAATTCCTTCACCAGCTCGAACGCTGCGTTCGTATCCATCAGATTATTAAAGCTTATCTCGATACCGCCCTCCAGCAGGGTACCGCTGCTGACCGATGTTTCACCGCTCGCGGGCAGCTTGTAGAGCGCCCCGGTTTGATGCGGATTTTCACCGTAGCGAAGCAGCTTTTCTTTTTTGATTGCTATAGAGACTTTCTCAGGATATTCGATGCCCGCTTTGCCGTTCAGATATTTTGCGATCGCCGCATCGTAAGAGGCGGTCAGACCGAAGGCAATCCGCGCCAGATCGCTCCGCAGCTCCCCGCTAACGGCCCCGTTGTTTTTCTCCATCTCTTCGACAACACGATCATACTGGTCGGCCTGTGTCACTACCGTCACGAATTTGTGATTTTTCGCAGCCGAGCGAAGCATGCTCGGCCCCCCGATATCAATATTCTCGATTGCCTCGGCCAGCGAGCAATCACCCCTGGCAATCGTCTGTTCGAACGGGTAAAGATTCACACAGACCAGATCAATCGGCTCGATACCGTGCTCTTCCATCGCCGCTTTGTGTTCGCGCTTGTCCCGCATTCCCAGCAGGGCCCCGTGTATCTTGGGATGAAGAGTTTTCACCCTGCCGTCCATCATCTCCGGAAAGCCCGTCACCGACTCGATTCCGACCACGCTTATTCCTTCATCCCTTAGCCTTTTCGCCGTTCCGCCCGTGCTGATTATTTTAACCCCCATCTCGCCGAGCTTTTTGGCAAATTCAACGACGCCGCTCTTGTCGGAAACACTTATTAACGCAGTCTTAATTTTCACTTCCATTTGTACTTATTCTCCTTCCCTACGATGAAACACAATTGATTGGCAACGATGATTTATTCGATCGGTTGTAAGCAGGCGGTCCGGCCGCGATCATCGGCAATATAAATATTTTCATCCGTTATATTGGATATGTGTTTTGAGACACCCGCAAAGTTAACGGTATAAAGCTTCTTCGCTTTGACGTTGTCCATCACCACCAGGGTTCTCATCTTTGTAATTACGTAGGCTTTGCTCCCGGCCTCCGTCAGCAAATCAACGCCTCCGGGCACCAGCCACAACAGCGCCCCTGTCCCCTTGTCTATGGCCGTTAAGCCCTTGCGGGGAACATGCTGGTAGATAATACCCTGTGTCACGCGGGGCGCCTCTTCAAGCACGGCAGCGGTCTGGTGCTTCCAGATGAGCCGCCTTCTTTCAGGCAGACCAACGACGTCGACCCGGTAGACATTCGTATCTTTACTGGCAAAAAACAACGAGAATCCCTCTCTGACAATTGGCCCGGCGATAGCCTTCGAAGCATCGAATTGCCAAAGACGTATAGGCTTGTCCGGCGCAATAGAAATGATATTACCTGCGGCGGTGGCAAAGACGACATAATTATCCTCGGCGGCAATTGAAGTGATCAGCGACTCGTTCTCGGCGGCAACCTCGAACATCTGCACCCTGTCATCGGCGCGTAATACATGCAAACGTTTGTCAACACCGCCCAGGTAAATGTACGAACTGTTGCAGGCCGCCGGACAGACGATACTGAATCCAGCATCCATGGTTTTGAGTTCCATCCCGGTATTAGCATCAAATTGAATAAGCTTGCTGCCGTCTACGGATAGAAGCTCGTTGCCGTAAATTTTAAACTCTGCAATCGGCAAATCCGCCGGCGCGATGGTCCTGCCGAATATTATGTTCCCGTTTTTCTTGTTCAGGGAAACCATATAATTTTGGCTGGAGATTGCATAGATACGATTATCGAGCATGAGCAGTTGCCCCAGGCTCTCGTTTTTTTTGATTGGCAGCTCATTTTCCCACAGTATTTTGAGCCTGGCGTGTTTGAGCAATTCCGGCGAAACGAGCGGCCGTGGATTACTTGCCGCGGCGAAGCCGTTCTGCCCAACCGATAAAGCCAAAACACCCACCAGTAAAACGATTCTGCTTCTGACAATTTTTAGCATTTTATTGCTCCTCACAAAAAATATCTTTCCGCCACCACTTTCCGTCGTTTTGCGAAATGTATATATACGGATGCAGAGCAGTCCAATTGCTCTTACACACCCTCATTCAGGATAGCTCCACATAATCAGCCAAATCAATTTTGTGCTCCTGCTCGAATTTCCGCATCTGCTCAATACGCTCGATATCGTCTTTTATTCGATTTGCCAGCTTAAATATATATGGCTTGCCCTCTAAGCGGTTCCGCAGGTCATCGAGCATCGGCTCCCATGTCCCGCCGTACAATTGCGCCTTGAGAATGACCAGCATACGATGCTCATCGCTAAGAATGGCAACGAAATCGTTTACTACCTTGTCAACGTTGGTTTTGACGTTGTTATTGCTATTTTCGCTCGGCTCAGCCATTTGCCAAAACCTCGCCCCGTTCGAAATCCCTGTTCTGTTATATTGCCCCGCCGGCGATTTTCTAACGGGGTTCGTTTGAGCCGAATACTAATGCCCATCTCCGGAAATTGCAACAAATTTTCATAAATTAAGTCCCGACTTGTTTTTCCTCCGAATTTTCCCGGTTATCGCCGGGGTGGGTAACCCGCAAATTTCTGCCATCTTTTCGCCGGCGTAATCCAATGTCCCGGGCGGCAAACCGGCTTTATCGAAGAGTTTTTGAGTCGGTTTTGCCGTTTTCTTTGGAATTCTTCTTTACTCCCGGCTATAACTGAAACTGCTCCCGCCTGAAGCCGATTTTCAAAAAGTCAGATATTGTCTCGCTTTTTCAAGCCTGACTCCGACCTTGCCCACATCTTCTATAGAATGAATATGGTGATGTTTTCTTAGCTCCAGGATTCGCTTAACCGTAACCGGACCGAGCCCGGGCACTCTGAGCAGTGAAAATCTCGATGTATGATTTATATTCATGGGGAAAATTTCCGGATGCTTTTTCGCCCACGCCTCTTTTGGATCTATCGTTAGTGACAGATTGCCATTGTCCTCGAAAATAATATCCGATTCGGCGAAACGGTATTTTCGCAGCAGAAAATCCACCTGATA
>DQCG01000411.1:15101-19402 GCA_003533825.1 Phycisphaerales bacterium | reverse complement strand
TATCCCTCCAAGAATTATCGTGCCCTTGTCGGGGACTGTAACCGTTGTCTCAATATTGTTTTCAATCTTTGGAGGTGGCGGCACATTCTCGCCGCCGGAAGGAGTACCCTGACTTGAACGTACCATGCTTATTTCAAGACGAAGCAGGTCACCTTTGCTTATATGGGGCGTTATATCAAGCTGGATACCCGATGGAAATTCATCGAAAGTGTAACTCGAACTCACAACCGCTTCGCCGGTAGTGGTAGCGGACGAGGAGCTCCTGGATACGTATATGGTGTTGGTTGCGTCGATATGTCCCAGCTCATTATCGTTAACGAGAATCTTTGGCTTGGCAAGAACACGGCCATAACCCTTCTTTTGCATGAGTGTCAGGAGTGCCTGAATATGACTATCGGCGTAAAAACCCTGACCGTTTAATGATCCCCCAATAAAGGCTCCTAACTCAGTGACTCGGTCGGAGGGGAAGCCAGAGTCTTCGGGAGCAAGCAAGGCGGGGAGTTTGTCCATTTGCCCGCCCGGTTCAAATCTCGGGAATTTCGAGACCAACTGCAGATCGTAGTCGAATGCATTGGACTCGCTGATTTCGACAAGCGTGACATCCATAAGAACCTGGGGCCTTCTCTTGTCTAATTTTTCTATAAGAAGCCCTATCCATTCCTGGTTCTTCTTGCTCGCATAGACAATCAATGAGAAAGTATTCGGGTCAGCAACTATTGTTATTTGCTCCTCCTGCTTTTGTTTGACGCTTTCGACCTTGCCTTCCTTGTCCAGCACGCTCTCTTGAATAAGCGGCTCCAGAACCTCTTTCAAATGGTCCGGGGACTGATTTTCGAGAGGGTACAGTCTATAAGGAATTTCCTCTTCATCCGTCTCTCTGTCCACATAGCTTAAAATCCTCGTTATCTGGGTGTGCTGCTCGGCTGTTGCGTTAGCCAACAGTGAATTAGTGGGCTCAATAACGATAACCTGGGGCTTTTCCAAAAGAGTCTCGGTTGTTTCACCTCTTTGAGTCCGAAGGCTCGTTGAAGTCCTGCTAATTGGTTGTTTTGTGGAAGTCGTCAGAGTGGTGCCGCCGGTGATTCTCGAAGAATAAGGGCTCGTTAGTTTAGGGCTGATGATTTCAAGCTCTTCCAGTTTTCTCAGTACATTCTCAGCATCGGCAAACTCGATTTTGTACAATTGAAGAGTCCGCAGGTCCTGCTGCACCACGTCAAGAGTATCTATCAGCTCCTCGACTTCATCTAATTGCTCGTTAAGTCCAATCATCAGAATCCGGTTTGTTCTCTCGTCGGCGTCGAGATAAACGGTCGGTCGAGTTGTATCCGGTTGTTGGGCCGTAGTGGTTCTTCTGACGCTCGCTCTGGCCCTTAGTGCTGCGGCCTCTGCCTGGCGAACTCGAGCCTGATATTGGGCTGTCGTTTCAGTCGCCCTCTTGGGACTAACCCTGACCGGAGGTGTTGGCGCTACCGACGTCTCGGCAATTGTGATGGATAAAGTACCTAATTTCTCGGCAAGGCCTTGGAGCTTTGGAGCAAGCGTCTCGGCCATCGTGTACTGTAACTGCCTGAACCTGAACTTTTTTGGCTCCCCCGGTCTGTCGACAATGTCCAGCAATGCCTGTATACGCACCATACGGGGGGCGTAACCGGTGAGGATAAGGGTTTTTGTTTCGGGAATCGCTTTAATGTCCGTGGCGAGCTTCATGCCCGTCAATAGAGTTTGCGCGGTGGTTGTATCTATATGTTCCAGTTTGAAAATGCGTTGTATTATTCCATCGCCTCGCTCGATTTTATCTCCACCCGTCTCGATCAATGCAGGATCAATCTCCAGGGCTTTTTCCGCCGGGACGATCGTTACGAGATTGCCTTTGCCACGGGTCATCGCGAGATTCTTGAACTTCAGTACGTCTTCGAGCAATGGATACAATTCCTTTACCTTTATGGGTCCCCGAAACTTACCGTGAGGATTGATTGATACTTCCTGGGTAACGTCTTTCTCATCATACATGAAGTCCAGTTGTAAATACGGGCCCACCAAACCCAAAAATTCGAGAACTGTGAGCTTTTGGCGATCGGCCAATGCAAGATTGACGACTTGCTCTCCATTGGCAAGTTCCGGCAGCTCGTACGATTCTTTGGCGACAGGCGGCTCAGTCGTCTCCGGCTCGTCTTCAGTTGGAGTTTCATTCGGCTGGGTTTCGACCTTGCCGTTTGCTGTAAAAAGGAATTTCGCTCCATTCGGCTCGGCTAATTCGGAAACCTTCCGTGTAGGCGGAGATTCCGTTTTGTCCTGAGTATTCGGCTTATCCTGTGCTTCGGGCCTGCCCAAATCCTGAAATTGTCCTATAACGGAAACGATTTTCTCCAATAAGCTTTCCGGTGCAATAGCAACCACAGAATCATTGTGAATATCTATGATTGCTTTGGTGCTCGCGTCCTTCTGAGGCGGGTTAGAGAAGCTCCCGATGGATATACCCCTGGTTAAACTGGGATTGAGTTTCGCAGTAATCTGGTCGTTGGATGGCATATTCCTGGCTGCCGATATCGGAAGAATCGCTTTTATGACATATTTGTCCGGTCCGTCGACAATTTCGAGAATAGTCTTTGCTTTGTCTATTTCAAACAGCTCGGCGGTCACTAAAAGCGTGGATGAACCGGGAAAATGTGTAACCGTGCCTGTCATGAACTTGGTAAGGTACTCCTTGCCCTGCTCAACGGATATGTGTTTCAAGGGAAAAATCTTATATCCGGTTTCCTTAGGAGCGCCTGTTTGCTCCGCAGCAAAAAGGCAATTACTTATGGTCAAAAAAGCAAATGCAAAAGCGACAATCCAATTGTATCCCCTGTGAGAAAAACCCTGCTTTGTCATCATTGAACACCCCTTCGTCCGATAGATCAAGATATAAATCCTTTCACCGCTGTCTCATTTACGAGGTAAAACAACGGGGGCCGGTTTTCGAATACCGACTATTCAATCAGACATACAAAAATGCCAAAGGTTCCCAATTTTCAGGCAAAAAAACGCCAATTTGTTAACAAAAAAGCGGCATTTTGCCGGCCTGTGTTTTAAACCTCAAACTGAAGTAGCCAATCTTAGATTTATCCGACCTGTCAAGTTCCATTTTAACGCATGTTTTGCGCAGACCCACCAAGTTCAAATTCGATCATGTTGGCGTTGAAAATACTGTAATATCTTTGTTGTAAATGAGTTAGGAATCGATGGGGGCGAGCTTAGCCAGATTTATTGGAGTTGGACTTTTCTTGTTAACACAGAACTCGCTAATTTGGCGTGGGATTAATCTTCAGTTAACTTATTTGCTTTTGGGCTTGCTTGCTTGTTCTTTGGCCTTGTTTACAATTGGTCGGGATCGGTTTGGATCGTTCTGAACGCCTTTTGACTGCCCACTCACATTACCCAGTTTTTTAGCTTCTTCGGCACCTACGCGTGTAGATCTGAATTTGTTGATAAGTTCCTGTATCCGTGCAGCCCTTTCTTCATCGCCGAGTCCCGAATCCGTTTTATCCGAGGTAGAATTATTCTTCAAATCTTTCAGCTTATCTACGAGTTCCTCCATCTTTTCACCCTCGTCAGCGCTTCTAACCGGTTGGGTGGGTCTTCTTGTGATTCTTAAAGGTCCGGTGGAGACTCTACTTGGAGCCCGCGATGTTGTTCTTGTGACACTTCGGCTGCTAACTCCTTTGGCAGGCGTTGTTTCCTGTTTCTCTTCAATTAAAAGCTCGAAAGTTTCTTTGCCGCCTTTTACGATAATGACACCGTCTTTCACCTCCTCGATAAGCAGATGGCCGACTTTCCCGGATTGAAGAACCCAGTGCCGTCCTTTGCCCGGCTCGTCAATCAAAGCCTGAGAAACTTTCGGATTTTCCGGACAATAACTGGTGGCGAAAACTTTAAATTTGGGCGTAACGGACAGCCTGCTCGAAATATTCCCGGGCTTGATTCCTTTTGAAACCTTCCGTTCCGTTGCTTTGGGTGGATTCAGATACAATGCAAAGGCCTTTGCCTGCTCGACAAGCGGCGATACCCGGCTCTCGCTGGTCTTTGCTTTACCTGAGGCATTCTCGAATTTTTCTATCACACCAGGTGATTTTAGAAATTCATCAATGTTTTCATGACTTCGAACGCCATAAATCACAGGAAAAACGAAGAAAACGCCTGCCAGAATCGCTGCTACAACACTTGTTATTCGCAATGTCTTTATCATATCAGTATTGAAAGCACATAAGTCAGTTGAACTTTGCACTAATCCTATTGTATTCTTGTGCTCTTTTTATTTGACA
>DQCG01000411.1:0-15096 GCA_003533825.1 Phycisphaerales bacterium | reverse complement strand
GCAGCGTTTGGTTCCCTCCAATGCCTAATTTTCTCCATAAAAGCATCCTTGTTGGCTGCATAGTCCCCGCTGTGCTCGGGCGTGTGGCAGTCTATGCAGGTCGATTTCGGCTTGGTAAGCTCGGTCGCACCGGCAGTTAGAACATGTTCCGAGCCCGGACCGTGGCAGTTCTCACAGCCGACATTTTTCAAATGTCCGGTGTCCTGCTGGGAAATGAATCCGCTTTCGTAATCCATACCGATGACGTGGCAGACGACGCATTCCGGGTCGAATTGAGAATTGACTTGTTCGAGGATCGAATAGGCCTTTGCATGGGGATTGCCGCTCCACGTTTCATATTCGTATTCGTGGCAGGATTTGCAGGATTTAGAGCCGGTGTATTCCAGGCCGTTCGACAGGGCAAAGCGCGGATGTTTCTCCAAAAGGTTCCTGTCTTTGACAATTTGCTGATAGTCTTCGTACAGTCTGATCATAGAATCGTTCTTTGGCAGGCCCTCCTTTACGGGTAAGGCGTTAAACGCCAATTTTAGCGGCTGGCCGACTCTGGCAGGGGCTGTTACTTTCAGGCCGCATACGTATCTGCCGAAACGGCCCACCGAGAAGACCAGTGGCCTTTCATCCGGGTCGCCAATCACGGCGGGCTCGTCGGATTCGGAAGGACAGATAAGACAATCTATAAATGGCGCCGATCCAGCGATGGATTCAATGGTTCCGGGATCTCTATAATTAAGGATCAGGATATTGAGAGTCGGAACACCGGATGGCGAAGCGAAAAGCTCCCCGAGCTGCTCGACCGGCGTCGAAGCCGGGTCAAACGCCGCTACAGTGAAAAGCACGGTTCTGCCTTTGAGCGAGAATTGCTTCGTAAACTTCGCCGGTATATTCATCTCAGACGTGCTGTGAGGATTTATGACATTAAAGGCCGACTCAATACCGTCCAGCAGGCCGAGATTTCCGCCTATTTCGATGTCCTTCTCGCTCAGACTGACTACGTCGTAATCGAGCAGTTGAAGGGCCTGGATTATGATATGGTACTTGATCAGGTCCTGATCGCTGTCGCTTTTCACAAACGAACCCGTATCTACGATTAATCTTTTCTCCGCGGGCACAGTATCGAAGACCGCTTGGCGTCTGTTCAATCCCCCGAGCTGTCCGCCGGAACAACCACATGGTTTCAACGCCCCAAGCTCGTTACCGGTTAAAAAAACAGCGAGCGCATCGGCACTCAAACGCTCCTTTTCGTACTTTGGAGCCCTCTTCTGCTCCCTCAATCCACACGAGGCCCCTAATGTTAAGATACAAATGAAAATTATAAATCGCTTCATATTTCAGCCTGTATTTTATGTCGTTTACTGTGTCAGAGGTTTGGGTTTCCCTTTTTTAAAATACCCGTTACATTTAATCGTGATTTTTTCGCCGCCTTTAATGTTTATATCAAAGGTGTCCATGAATCTTGTTTTACCTTCGGTGGCCGGAGGCGTTATTTCAACTTCGAGTTGGTAGCCGTCACTGATTTTCTTCTGCTCCAGAACCTTCATGGCAACCGTACCGTTCTTCGAAGATATCGAATCGATCTCAAAGCCCTTACCATAATTGTCAAGTACTGAGATTGTCCTTACTATCGGTTTTCCCGGTGCGGCATTAAAGATTATAAGCAAAGGCGGATTAATCTTATATTTTGCCAGCACGCTGAATGGAACAATAGCGGAATTCCCCCTGGGGTGATTAAGACTGATACTGATACGCCCTCTGAGATTTGTTTGCAGTTTGTCCGTATCGACCCTGGGTTCAAGAACAAATTGAGTCGCTTTCACCGAAGAATCGTAATCAGCAGTTATGCAATCGGCGGTCGATTCGAATCCTAATATTGAAAACGGTTGATCATCAAGGCTGCTGATGGTGATATTCTGACAGCCAGCATTTTCCTCATCAAGGACAAGATTTAATCTCTTCGGCTCCCAAGTGACTTGCAGCACAACTTTAGCCTTGATAGTGAGTCTCACCTGGGGGGTAATCGGATCGTTGCTGTACACGTTCAGTTGTCGATTCATCGTGCTTTCGCGAGGACTCGAGTTCCACTCGACTTTCAACACCCCGCTTTCGCCCGGGGCATATTGCATCTTATCCATATTCGTGACTATGCCGCAGCATCTCCCGACCTTCGTGATCTTCAGCGTGACCTTCCCTTCATTTGTGAATTTGAACTCACCTGTTTGTTTTGCGCTGGGGCCGACTTCGCCGAAATCGTAGATTTCCTTTTCAAATACAATTTTTGGTGCGGGTCCTTCTGGCTTTGGCGCAATTTTAATTTCCTCCATGTTTTCGCCGGGCCCTGTTGGTACTGCTGTTAGATTTTCCTTCGATTTGGCCTGCTCCTGACAACCAATCTGCAAAATCAACACTAAACCACAGACTATACAGATAATCTGTGCAATCCGTTTAGTGGTTTGTGATATTTTCGTTTCGTATTTTGGCCTCATATTCTCTTCTCCGAAGTCAGATTGTGATGTAACCTTCTTCTAATTAACGACCTATAGTTTAATGACAAAGGTATCTTTAAGCAAGGAATTTTCAGTTGGATCCGATATCGAATCGGCCTGCAATCCCCTGGATCTTGATTGAAGCAACGCATGCACATCAAGAGCGTGTTTAAGTCTAAAATCTTGTTTCGGTACTTAAATCAGCTCTGCTACGCTCTACCGTTGCTAACCCTGCCCCGCTCCGTGCTGTATCTTGAAACATTCACAATCCCAACCTGTGACTCGGTTGACAATGACATGCCAACAATCATTTTCCCGGCTTACGACGAGGGTCTTAAAACGCTCTTTACTATATCTTAGGTTTGGACTTTCTTATCGAATAGCGCCCGTTACAGCTAATTGGCAGCTCCTCGCCACCCTTAATATTTACAGAAAAATCGTCCTTGAAGCTCGCTTGATTCCCGGCGGCAGGTGGTGTTAGTTCCAAATCAAGCCGATAGCCGTTAGGAATTTTCCTCTGCTCAAGCAATTTGATACCAACGATATTGCCTTTTGAGGATACCGATTCTATCTCAAAGTCCTTACGATAGTTATTGAGTACGTCGACTTGCTTTACTATCGGCATTTCCGGCTGAGCGTCCCAAACAATCATCAACGATGGTCTAACAGTATATTTTGGCAGCACGTTAAACAGTATCGTGGCGATTTTTCCTTCCGGATGTGTCAGGTTGACATTGACACGCCCCTTGTTATTTTTAGGCATCGCTTCAGTATTGACCCTGGGTTCGAGAATGAACTTCGTCGCTTCAACAGAAGAATCAAAATCCGCGGTAATGCAGTCGTCGGTCGATTTGAATTCCAGGATTGAAAAGGGTCGATTATCAAGACAGTTGATTGTAATTTTAGGACAGCCGGAATTTTCCTCATCAAGAAAAAGTCTCAGTCTCTCCGGCTCCCAGACGACTTGCAGCATGACTTTGGCCTTAATGGTGAGAATTGCGCTGGGTGTTATTGGGTCATTGCTGTGTATCGTAAGATCCCTCTTCATCGTGCTTTCCCGAGGTCCTGAGTTCCACTCTACCTGCAACGCTCCGCTTTCTCCCGGCGCGTATTCCTTCTTGTCCAGCTTGGTGACGATGCCACAACATTCTTCGACCTTCGTGATCTTAAGTAAAGCATCTCCGGTATTTGTGAACTTTATCTGGCCCGTGTTTTTCCTGTTCGGGCCGACTTCGCCGAAATCGAAAGCGGTATTTTCGAACGTTATTTTCGGCGCGGGTTCACCGGGCTTTATCACGGCTGTTGATTTTGCCTGTTCTTGGCAGCCCGTCTGTAAGAACAACAAACAACCGATAATCAAAAGAGCCAAAATAAGGCATTTTCGTTTCATATTGTTATCTCCGAATCAGATTATGATATATAACTTTCGGCCAACTAATAACCCGTAGTTTAACGGAAAAGACCTTTCTGAGCAAGGAATTACCGTCGGAACAGACACGGTGTTGCCCCTTGGCAGCCATTCAGGGCTTGCGGCCGGTAATTATCTTGGCGCCGGCTTATGGCTATTGTTGCAACGTCCGAGAAGTCTGTGCCGTTGTTGCTATATCCGTCAGCAGCGGAATTATAGTGCAAAACCATGTTTCACAGATTCAGCAAGGGCTACAAGTGATGCTTCACAACCGCCTCTAAAGGTTCGTTCTGTTGCGCGATCGCGGGTCATTGACGGCCTGCCGTGCATTGTTGAGTTTTCCGCTGATAGCCATATCTCTGAAGTCAGCCATTGGGTCGTAAAATTTCCTGTTCAAATCGACGGTATTGACCATCAGGCCCGGACGATTCTGCCTGAGCTGGCGGACTATCTTGCCGTCCGGCCGGATAAAACACGATGGATAGGGCGAATAATAGCCGCTCGAATTTGTCATGCTTACCCACAGATGATTCGTCGCCGCCCGGCACTGCATTGTCTGGCGCATGATTTGAGTATGGACGCTCGGGCCTTTCTGCCGGGCGTTATAGAAGGACTGAAAAACGCAGTTGACTTTCTGCTCGTACAACTGGCGGTAAAGTTCCGGGAACCGCAAGTCAAAGCATATCAGCAGCGAGCATTTCACGCCGTTGATTTGGAAATTCACAAACCTGTCGCCCGGCGTCAGCCGTCGCAAATCCCCCGGCGTACAAAATCTCTTATCGTAGCGGTCGACAATCCCGCCGTCAGGACCGATTAAATACAGGCTGTTGTGAGGCTTATTCGGCTCGGTCAGCCTGTGCGTGCTTCCCAGCACGACCCACAGCTTGAGTTTCGCCGCCAGGGCCGTTACTTTCTCGGTCTCGTCTCTGAGCAGTTGCCAATCGTAACCTTCGAAATTCGGAAAGTCCGTGCCCACGTAGCCGCTCAGAGCGCACTCGGAAAAATGCACGATGTCGGCTCTGCCTTTTTTAGCTCCGTGCAGCAACTCACAGATAGCGCGAGAATTACGCCTTATGGAAGCCCCCACGGCAAACTGGCACGTCGCGACTTTTAGTGTTCCTGTACCCATTCTGAATTTGCCCTTGGTTTGCGGAGAATCGATCCTATTCCAGTCCCGTTGTCTCGTCGATACCGAAGATGATGTTCATGTTCTGGATGGCCTGGCCTGATGCTCCTTTGACAAGGTTGTCGATTGCCGAGAAGCTTACGATTCTGCCCTTAACAATTGCCGGGAAGATGTGACAGTAGTTTGTCCCGGCGACGTCTTTTACGGCGGGAGGATCCTTGCGTATATGCACGAACGGTTCGCCAGCATAAAAATCGCGATATAGCCGGTCTAACTGCTCATCGCCGAGTTCTTCCTTCGGCACACAGTACACGGTCGAGAGAATTCCCCTGTCGAACGGCCCGACGTGTGGCTGAAACAGCACGGTGACATCCTTTCCCGCGACATCACCTGCGATCTGTTCGATCTCGGGCATATGGCGATGTGTGCCGATGCCGTAGGGGAAAAGGTTCTCGTTCATATTCGGAAAATGGAATTTCTCAGACGGATTCTTGCCCGCACCGGATGAGCCGGTTACTGCATTGACGATAATTCCATCTGTTTCAATAAGGCCTTCTTTGAGCAACGGAGCTATCGCCAACGTTGCCCCGGTCGGGTAGCAGCCGGGATTGGCGACAAGCCTGGCGTCTTTTATCCGGTCGCGGAAAAGCTCGGGCAGACCGAATGCGGCGTGTTTCAGGTTCCCGGTATCGGTGTGCTTGACGTAATACTTCTCATAGACGGCCACATCCTTGATACGGTAATCGGCACTGAAATCAATTACTTTCAGCCCCGCATCAAGCAGTTTCGGCACGAAGCCCATCGAGACTTTATGAGGCAGACAGCACAGGGCGACATCAGCCAGGCCGGCCAGCTTATCAAGATCCAGCGGCTCTATCTCCATCTCGCAGCGTCCCTTGAACTGCGGGAATACATCTTCAACCGCCCCGCATTCTTCCGGCAGCGCGGTCAGATAGGTAAGCTCGGCCCCGCTGTGCCGAAGAATTATCTTTATCGATTCGGCCCCGGTATAACCGCTGGCCCCGATTATCGCAACCCGTATCATATCATTCACCTCTTAACAAAAATAGCCGCTAAGATCGTCTCTCGGCGGCTATTGTAATAATCCAAAAGTAAATTGCAAATTAACGCTTCGAGAACTGGAATCTCCTTCTTGCGCCTCTTTGACCGGGCTTCTTTCTTTCGACCATTCGCGGGTCGCGTGTCAGGTGCCCGCCGTCACGCAGCATCTGGACATAGCTGTCATCGTAATTTTTCAACGCCCTGGCAATTCCCAGCAATGAGGCGCCCGATTGTCCCGTTGTTCCGCCGCCTTTGACATTTATGAATATGTCGAACAGCTTTTCGGCGTTAACCGCCTTGAGCGGGGCCATAACAGCTTTTCTGTCCTGCTCTCTTTTGAAGTAGTCATCGAGCTGCTTTTTGTTTACGACAAATTTGCCGCTGCCGGGCTTGATTCTAACTCGTGCCACGGAGCTTTTTCTTCTGCCTGTGCCCCACCAGTAACCACCTTTGGGCTCTCTGGTCGATTTAGGTGCGGTTTTAGGCTGGCTCTCAGGAGCCTGCTCAGTTACCTGGGTATCAGGATTATCAATTTTGGTCTCTGCCATATTTCACTATCTTCATCTAAAATAGTTCAATCTTTTCAGGTCTTTGGGCCTGTTGCTCGTGCTCCGGGCCGCGATAAACCTTCAATTTCTTAAGCATTTGTCTGCCGAGCCTGTTTTTTGGCAGCATTCGCCTTACCGCCAGTTCTATTACCTTTTCAGGCTTCTTAGCCATCATATCGGCAAAGCTGACATACTTATGCCCACCGGGGTGGTGCGTGTAGTAGTCGTACTCCTTGTTCTGAGCCTTTTTGCTGGTAACCTGGATCTTCCCGGCGTTTACTACTATCACATAATCGCCCGTGTCGACGTGCGGAGTATATGTGGGCTTGGTCTTACCCATAAGTATAGGTGCGATTTTTGCCGCCATCCGGCCCAGTATCGCCCCTTCGGCGTCCACAAGCAACCATTTCTGCTCGACTTCGTTCTTTTTAGCCATGAAGCTTTTCATAGAAAAACTCTCTTCAAACATTCAAAAAGAGGTATTGTAGCGAATCTGTTAACGCTGTCAAACTATTTTTATGGTAAAAATTCAAGAATTTACAATTGACAGGTTTTCAATCACAAAGAAGCTCAGACCAATCGACTTTTTCAGCCTTATATTGATATGTAGCAATGAGAATAAAGACTCGTTTGTAGCCCGTAGATACTCCTCCACGTCAAGAACAAATTCCGCCGGTAGCCCAATAATCAATAGTCAATAATCAATCGCTAAGAGCATCCCATTGAGTTGCCGCAGTTGTAGCATTTGTAGCAGGTGCCGTTGCGGACTGTTATTGAGCCGCAAATATCGCAGGCGGGGGCATCATCGGGAAAATGTGAAAACTGGGCGTTAAACTGTTCTAAATCCTTCACCTCAGACATCAATGCCCTGGATTCGTCAGATACGTTCGAACCTACCAGAACGCTGATCCGATTCGCCAGACCGGCAAATCGGTGCTTCGATTCAGCCGGCGCCAGTTTAATCGACGGCTCCGGAGCCGGGGATTTCTTGACCTCCCGTTTCAATACTTTCGCCTCGGCGATTTTCTGCGCCAGGTCCTTGGTCTTTTCAACAAGCTTCTTTGCGGTTGTAGTGTTTTTATTTTCCGTCGTGCCGGCTGATGCACCTCTATTGGGGGTGTTCTTGTCGGCATAGCCGGGGATGAACTGACAGCCCAGCCAGCAGAAAATATAATCGATCAGGCTTTTCGCAAAGGGAATATCCCTGTTCGATGTCATACCCGACGGTTCGAACCGGGCGTGGCGGAATTTGTCCACTAACGTAACCAGGGGCACGCCGTACTGCAATGCCATTGATGTGCACGTGCCTATAACATCCATGAGGCCCCCGACGGTGCTGCCCTCCTTGGCCATGGTGATAAACAACTCACCAGGCTGGCCGTCCTCATATAGCCCCACCGTCAGGTAGCCTTCATGGCCTGTTACAGAAAATTTATGTGTTATGCTTTGGCGAGTATCCGGTAGCCGTCGCCTGAACGGCCTGGCCGGAGCGGATACCTCGGCTGAAGCTTTGGTATCCTTGTGTTTTTTAGTAGAAACAGGCTGAAGCTTCTTTGAGCCGTCGCGATAGATTGCAACCGCCTTTAATCCGAGTTTCCAGCCTTCCATATATGCGGCGGCAATTTCCTCTGACGTGCTCTCTTTCGGCATATTTATGGTTTTGCTTATAGCGCCGGATATAAAGGGCTGGACTGCAGCCATCATTTTCAGATGCGCTATATAATGAATGCACCTTTTGCCGTTACGGGCCTTAAAAGCACAATCAAATACGGCTAAATGATCGGGATTCAGCTCTTTCGAGCCTTCAATCGTCTCGTTCTTGTCGATGTAGTCGCAGATGGATTTGATCTCATCGGCGCTGTAGCCGAGCTTTTCGAGAGCCATCGGCACGGTTTTGGTAACGAGCTTGAGCATCCCACCGCCCGCCAGAAGTTTGTACTTAACCAGTGCAATGTCCGGTTCGATTCCCGTCGTATCGCAATCCATCATAAAACCAATCGTTCCCGTAGGCGCAAGGACCGTTGCCTGGGCGTTGCGAAAGCCCACCCTCGTTCCGGCGTCGAGGGCCTGGTCCCAGGCGTCCTTCGCGGCATTACGCAGATAGTCCGGACAATGGGATTCCGGAAGATTACAGGCATGCTGGCGGTGCATGTTTATAACCTTCAGCATCGAATCTTTGTTTTTCTCAAACTGGTCAAAAGGTTCTTTTATCAAGGCTATTTCGGCACTTGCCGAATAAGCGGTGCCCGTCATAACCGCGCTGATTGCACCGGCAATCGCCCGTGCCTGGTCGGAATCATAAGGAAGCGCCAAACTCATCATGAGAGAGCCGAGATTGGCATAGCCGAGGCCGAGTGCCCGGAATAGATGACTATTTACGGCAATTGCCTTGTCCGGATAGCTTCCGTTATCGACCAGAATCTCCTGGGCGATAATGAATATACGAATCGCCTTTTTGAAGCCCTCGATATCGAAAGAGCCGTCCTCTTTACGGAACTTCATAAGATTCAACGAAGCCAGATTACAGGCCGAATCGTCCACGAACATATATTCGCTGCATGGATTTGAAGCATTAATCGGCCCGGAGTTCGGACACGTATGCCAGCGGTTGACCATACTGTGGTACTGGAGGCCCGGATCGCCGCAGATTCTCGTCCCCTCGGCAATTAAATCCATTAATTCACGTGCCGAATGCTCATCCATCTTCTCGCCGGTCGTCACGGCATGGGTGGTCCAGATAGCATCCTTTTCCACCGCCTGCATAAATTCGTCGGTCACGCGGACGGAGAGATTCGAGTTCTGAAACATGACGCTGTTGTATGCCTGGTTGTTGTAGTCCCCGTCGTAGCCCGCCTCGATAAGCGCCCAGGCCTTTTTCTCCTCCTCGGTCTTGGATGTGATGAATTCCTTAATGTCAGGATGGTCAACCTTCAGAGATTGCATTTTCGCAGCCCGGCGGGTTTTTCCGCCCGATTTAATTACCGCGGCGATCTGGTCGTAGACCCTCATAAAGCTCAAGGGTCCCGATGGTTTACCGCCGCCGGAGAGCTTCTCTTTACTGCTTCTCAGTGTTGATAAGTCGGTTCCGGTTCCTGAGCCGTGCTTGAACAGCATCGCCTCGCTTGTCGCAAGGCGCATGATATCTTCCATCGAGTCCTTAACCGACTGGATAAAACAAGCCGAGGATTGAGGATATTCATAGCTGTTCTCACAGGCAACGGCCTCTTTACGCTGCGGATCCCAATGGAAATTGTGCTTGCCGCCGGCAACATTATAAACATCTAAAAGACCGACGTTGAACCACACGGGAGAGTTAAATGACCCGTATTGATTCACGCACAGCCAAGCCAGTTCGTTGTAGAATGTCTCGGCTTCTTCGTTGGTGGTGAAGTAGCCGTCTTTTCTGCCTCTGTCGGCGATTGTCTTGCAGACGCGATGGACAAGCTGCTTGACTGAATTTTCCCGCTGCCCGGATTCGGCGTCGCCGTAAAAGTATTTGCTCGCAACGACTTTCGTTGCCAATTGACTCCAGGAGGTTGGGACCTCGATGCTGTCCTGTTCGAAGATGGCCTGTCCGTTATCTCCGGTTATCTTGGCCGAGCGTTTTTCCCATTCGAGCTGCTCGAATGGATGCACGTCCGGTGTCGAGAAATAGTGTTCTACCGTTAATCCCATAGATTCGGAGGCTCCTATGGTCGTTTTCGGCTTTGACTGCTTATTTCTGAATGGATTTTCAGGATCAAATATATACGACATTTATACGCCTCCGTGCGAAAAATCAGAACTACAACATATAGAATAATAACCGGGAGCTACGCCAGATGTAGTGGTAAAACCCGTTAAACAAGTATCGGCAGATTAATGACAATTTGATAATGTGTAAAGACCAAAATTTGAATTTTTTGGCGCAATTTCTTTCGCTTCGTTCTTAGTCCTTGCGGTTACTGAATCTACGAAGAAAAAATTTTTTTCATCTTCACAAAATGACAAGGCACAAAATGAAATTTATAATTTTGTTGCTTCGAGCCAGCGCTCTGCGATCCACGCGTGCGCCCACATGTAAGGATGAACCATGTCATCGGAGAATTTTTCCGGCGACACTTGCTTGATTTTCTTATCGATCAACTCCTGCAATGGAACCAAGACGGCATCAAATTCTTCTGCTAATGCACGAACGGCGTGAATATACTGTTGTAAAGACTTATACGCCGGATTTGTTTTATCGTCGCAGAACATAAAAGGTTCCATTAGTATCAACCGGCAATTATATTTTTCTTTAACGAGCGAAAGTAACCGTTTGTATGTTAGTTGATATTCATCGAGCAGCACGGCCGTATCAAGCGCGCCGCTATATTGACGAAAGACATCGTTAATGCCGATAAGTACGCTTACAATATCCGGCTTGTGACTGAGGCAGTCTTTTTCCCATCGATAATCCAAATCACGAATCGTATCACCGCTGATACCAGTATTGATAACGCTGATATTGTATTCGGGATATTTCGCCAACAGCCTGTATGCAACAAAATGCACATAGCCATATCCGAATGGCCTGTAAGCCGGATCAAATCTATCGGCGTCCGTGATGCTGTCTCCGATAAATACAATTGATGAATTCGATTTCAGGTCAATCTTAGTTTGCATCCTTTATCCTCGGTTAATACAGTTAATTTTACTGGAATGTAGATTTTATCGGTACGTATTTGACTGGCAAGTTTTTTATACACAAACACCGGCAAAAGAGAATACCGGAGTTGTGCAGGCAGGTTTTAGAGATTTGGTTCGGCTACTTAGGGAATGTGTGATAGGCTCGAAATGTCATTCTGAACAGAGCGTAGTGCAGTGAAGAATCTCTTTCTTACCCGAAAATCCCAGATGCTTCGCTTCACTCTCCGTAAAGAGTCCCCGGGATAGTATAACAATAACGTCAAGTTCTCGCACACGCTCTTAGTGATTATTATCTTCCCACTTTTGATTTCGGAGAAAAGGGATGCCAAAGACGGATAGAAAGAGAAGAAAAAGAACTTCAATACACGGGATCGTAAACGTACCTATATAACCCGACATGACAAAGGAACTCAGGACGGCGTTTGCGGCCATTTTGATTGACTATTTCTTTGCACTACCTGTGAACTCTCCGGCCTTGCCGATGTGGTATTTGGTGTAAAAGCAGAGGCTGTGGATTCGTCGCCGGAGCTTGTTACGGAATTTTGGCAGATACCTGGCCCTCAATTTGCTTGGTTTCTCTGTCGCCGTTCCAGACCCGGATATCCGTGATTTCCACCTCTGTCTTTAAGTCATCCGCATAGAAGACGGGGGAGCTGCCGCGATATGTGGCAAAATACCTGCGCGAGCCGGGCATGAGCGGTCCCCGCCAGTCATGATCGGCGGCAATGGGTGTCGCGGCCCATTCGTTCGACTCGGTCAGGATTTCATTGTGATCGTTGAGAACGACGATTCGCAGCGAAAGGAGCGAAACAACCTCGTCGCCGTTGTTGACAATCTCGACCTTTGTTCTTAGCCTTCCGTTCTGGTTCGGCATCGGAGTCGTATTAGCCGTAATATCGAGCTGGCCGCTGTAATCCGGCTGGCGGCGGTCATTGAGCATGTCGGCTAGGGCCGGCGGTAACGACTTCTGCAGTTCGGGTAATCCCCGGATGGCATGCTCGGCCAGTGAAACGAGTTCTTCGGATTTGTCGCCGGCGAAGTTCATTCCGTAGACTATCACAACCGTGCAACTAACGATAAACGCAATGATTACGGCGCTTAGTCCCATAGCCAAGGCTGAGAAGAACGTGTGTCTCTTATAAATCAACTTTGGATAATCGCTCATAATAAATGCTCCTAAACAGTAATTATTAAACCTATTTTGTTAGTCGGGAGCCGTGCCGGATAATTTCGTATTATTTTGCTTTTTTTATAAGTATTTTGTGATTTACCGCAAAAATTATGGATAGCCTCATGGCCGGTTGTTTCTGCATATTTATTTTTTTGTTTGATTGGAAGGTTTTATTTTGGCTTGATTTCATGGTGTTTTAAAGCGGGCTTTGTATTGAGCCGGGCTGTCGAAGCTTGAGTTGCGCACCATGGCATTTCCGGCATCTGCCAGCCCTCGGAGGCCTGGAATTCTCACAAGTCCGGTTTGGGCTTGAACGATGAGATGTTGTTGGCTATGATGTGGCCTGACTTATAAACGGAATTTATTGATTGGAGGTGTTTTATCATGAGGTCTTTATTGACACGGCGGTCTTTCATGAAGAAGACTTCCGCAGGATTAACCGGGGCGGCGCTGGCAGTCACGGGAACAAGCTCTCTTTATGCAAATGCCGGCAACAAGTCGAGCAAGCTTGCGCTTCTCGGCGGCAGCCCGGTGCGCAGAAGGTCGTTTAACCAGCCCTGGCCCATTTTCGACGACAATGAAGAGAAGTCTTTGCTAAAAGCACTACGCAGCCGAAACTGGTGCTGCCTGCGGGGCAATGCGGTTTACGATTTTCAAAAAGAGTTTGCCCGGGCGATGGGTGTGCGGCACTGCGTTCTGACGAACGGCGGCACGACGGCGCTGAGCGCTTCTCTGCACTGCCTCGGTGTCGGGCCGGGCGACGAGGTCATTACTACGCCGAACACGTTTATTGCTACTATTAATGTTATTTGTAACGCTCACGCGCTGCCCGTTTTTGTCGATATCGATCCGGACACAGGCCTGATCGATGCCGACCTGATTGAGGCGGCGATAACTGAGGATACGAAAGTAATTCTCCCGGTTCATCTTGCCGGCTTCCCGGCGGATATCGAGAAAATCATGTCTGTCGCCGGCAAGCATAACATCCCGGTTGTCGAGGATGCGTGCCAGTCCGTGTTCGCAGAAGTAAACGGCAGAAAAGTCGGTACGTTCGGCACTACCGGCTGCATCAGCTTTCAGGAGTGGAAATCTCTTGTTTGCGGCGAAGGCGGGGCACTGCTGGGAAATGATGATGAGCTGATGCGAAGGTGCGCTGCATTTGTAAACAATGGAAGGGACCCGAAAAGAGCGAGAAGGGGCTATCCGTTCCCCGGTTCTAATCATAGAATGACCGAGTTCCAGGCCGCCGTACTTACAGAGCAGTTCAAACGTTTTAAGCAGCAGGACGAAACCAGACAAAAAAATGGGAAATACCTGGAGCGGGAATTAGCTAAAATTCCCGGCATCAAACCGAGAAAAGCTTACTGTGAAAAAACGCGATTCACGTATGTGACTTTTGAGCTGGATTATAACAAAAAGCACTTTAATAATGTCCCTGCATCGAGGTTTGCCGAGGCACTTCGGGCGGAAGGAATTCCGGTCTCCGGCCGGGCGAGAAGATACTCGAACGGCTGCCACAAAGAGGGGATGCTGGAGGAACATCTGGAATCTCATGCATTTCGTGTATCATTTTCGAGAGCCCGACTCAAAAAATACAGAGAATCTTTACACATGCCGATAATAGATAATACCAGACCCAGTGGAAAAGAGATGCTTTTCATGGAAGGCAAAATAGCTCTTCTCGGGCCGAAAAAGGATATAGACGATATAACGGAAGCTTTTGTAAAAGTCGCCAAGAACGTTGACAAGCTGACATAATAAGGAGCTTCCGATTGCGAAATCAGAATGTGACATCGATAGAAGCTAAGCAGCTTCAGGCCAACCTAACATATTGGAGTCATTTCAATCGAAATGGAGTTTTCTAAAAGTTTCTATGTCTCTTGTTCATGTTTAATATCAAGTGTTTTCGAACAAATGAGAACTCAAGAAATGCGTTTATCAGTATTGATAACGCCCTAAAAAAAATGCTGACATGTCCCGGAAAGGGGCTAATAATACTAAAAAGCCGGATTTGATAGATTATTTCCTTGAATTTCATGTCGAATTTTGGTATGATGATAACTCAGGCAAAGAAGGAAGTTGTGTTTAATCAGTTAAGATGGGATACTTACTTAGTTTCGAAAGGTTGCAAGATGGGTACATTAAGGAAAATGTGGATTGTTCTTCTCTATGTGGGATTGGTAGTCTGTGTTGTTCAGACCGCCGCGGCTTCCCAGGCAACAGAGTCACTGAATTTGCCCGAAGATACGACAACGCGTTTGGTAGTAAGGCAGCTACGTATCAGCGGTAACACATTGGTGTCGACCGAAGAGCTGCTTGAGTTCATGCCTGCTATTTATAATGCTTCCGATCAACGGGATTCCGAGGCTGATAGCCAGTATCTTTATGATCTACGTTCTATCCAAAAAGTAATATCAGCTCCGGGCCGTTCCCAGGAAGTGTCGCTAAGGGCTATTCAGGGCCTGACCCAATACATACTTTCCGTGTACCAAAAAAATAATTACTCCGGCATATATGTGTACGTGCCGGAAGGTGCGATCAGAGATGGCGTTGAGCTGGTGGGCGGGATTTTACCAATCAATGTTCTTGAGGCTCCTGTCAGCGAAGTCAAAATAAAATATTACGACGCCGAA
>DQCG01000333.1 GCA_003533825.1 Phycisphaerales bacterium | reverse complement strand
CAGGAACGCTGACTGGTAATCCACAATGGCAGCCCGCAGGCGGCAAGGCCGGCGGTGCGCTGGCATTTGACGGTGACGGTGATTTCATCGACTGCGGGCGTGATGAGGGTCTGAATATTACGGGCGCAGTGACTATTGCAGCGTGGATCAAACTCTCCAAATCTACCGACGACCAAAAGATAGCCGGCAATCAGGACGACATTTCCGGCGGTTACAAACTCAGTATATTTTCTGGCAAGGCTGAACTTGAGGTTCGGGATTCCGTCAACGCGCTGAGAAACAACAGGTTTGTTGCCGGCGGAACGGTTTTGCAGCCGGGTGTTTGGTACCACGTCGTAGGCACCTACAGTCAAGGCGGATCTATCAAGACCTATGTGAATGCGAAGCTGGACAGGGAGCAAGAAACGACAAACATACTTGCCGCTTCGGAAGGGCCGTTGAAGATTGGCTGCGAACCCTTCAGCGGCGAGTGCCTGTTCAATGGACTCATGGACGATCTGCAGATCTATAACTATCCGCTGTCTGAGACCGAAGTGGCTGCACTTTACGCCGGCCAAGAACTGCCGACGATGACTGCGAAGACCGAAATTCTCGCTGCCAGTGGAGAAGGAAAACAAACAGCTAATTATTTGATACTTGTTCTGGGTGTTGTGATTGTTGTCGCCGTGGTAATCGGGATAACAGTCGGTAAGGCAAAACCGAAGGCTTAAACACGGCGGTCAATAAACAGAGGCGGTAAATACCGTATAGGAGAGTTTTCATGCGCAGAAATTCCACGGCAGTTTCATGTCTGGCTCTTGTCATATTATTTTGTTCCGGTTTGAACGATGCACGAAGCGCCGAAGGCAAAGAAACCGAACAAGTCACCTGCAGCGGCAAAATCGTTGACAAAGAGAGCCGGCCCGTCGAGGGGGCAAAAGTGAATTTGTACAAACTGATTCTCTCGATGGAATTTTTGTCGTTTGACGTGGAATTGGCGCAGATGACAACAACGAAAGATGACGGTACGTTCACCTTCGAGACGCTGGCCGAAGAAAGCAATGAAAGGAATCAGGCGATTATTTTAGTTGACAAAGAAGGATCGGCTTTAGGGTGGGCTAACTGGTATTTGGAAAGGGACCTCAATGTCCGAATTACTCTGATCGGGCCGAAGGTGCTTACCGGAAGGATTGTGGACGAATCCGGCGAGCCGGTCAACGAGGCCGAGGTGAGCATATCGGTCATGTTAATAACAGGTAGCGACGAGCCTCGTTACATCGCCGGCAAAGTTTCCGAACCATTGTTCTCGCGCAAAACGGACGCCACGGGCCAATTCCGATTCGAGCGCATTCCCGCCGATGCCGCTGCTGAATTCATCGTCCAAAAGCCCGGCCTGGCAACGGTTGGGACTCTCGAAGAGGATAATGCCCAGGGTATGCAATTGCAATACAAAGCTGGTCAGGAAGATATTGAGATCACGCTGCCCGCTGAAGCGAAGATCGAGGGAATGGTTGTTGAAAAAGCTACCGGCGAACCGGTTCCAGGCATCAAGCTAATGGCTTTTCAGGGAGAGCATCAGCCGTTTACCGGACAGGAGCCTGTGATCTCCGGAAAGGACGGCACCTTCATAATAGATGGTCTTTGTCCGGGCAAGCAAATTGTGCGGGCTGTGCCGGGAGAGGATTGGGTAGCCCGGCCGACCGAAGTGACCGTCGAAGCCGGAAAGACCGTCGAGGGGGTGAAAGTGGAATTAAGCAAAGGGGGCATGGTTGAAGTTCTCGTTACCGAGTTGGATGACAATATCCCGATCAGCGGTGCGAATGTCACCATTCGGAACACAGTGAGCAAAAAGCAGTTGCGCGAACAAACCGGCCAGGATGGTATGGTTCGTAAGCGTTTGGCCCCCGGCGAGTATCAGATAACGCAAGTATATAAGCAGGATTTCCCATCCGAGCGGCGGGGAGAGATGTTTACGGTCGAAGAAGGGAAAACAAACCGTGTCATCATTGAGCTTAAAGGTTATCCGAAGGTCAGCGGAACGGTTCGGGACGAGAACGGCCGGCCGGTGGCCGGCGCCAGAATCAAAGTCTGTCCCCTGGGGCTTAATGAGACAACCAGTGGCCTAGAAGGCCGGTACGAAGTTCGCCGCCAGACGCCGGATTGGGCGCCCGGGCTCGTCCCGTTTGTGGTGGCTCGGCACTTCGAGCGGAATCTGGCCGGGGCGGTCGAATTTGCAGACGATGCGAAGGTCGTCGATGTCACGATGACGGCTGGAATCACGTGCGTGGGCAAGGTTGTTGATCCGGACGGCAAGCCGATAGAAAACACAAAGGTATATCTGACATTCTGGAGCTCCGGTACCGGCTCGTCGATGGCCCATCAAGAGAATACCACCAACGCGGAAGGATACTACGAAATCAAGGCAGTGCCGCCACACTATCGCTATTCCGTCAACGCCAGCGCCGACGGATATGGTAGGGATTATCTTCGCATCTCTACCGAGAAGGCCAAAAACAATCGCTTTGAGGTCGAACCTATTTCTCTGGCTATGGCGAATCTCTCCGTTTCGGGAATCGTGGTCGATATGGATGATAAACCCGTTGAGAATGCGCGGATCTACTGTCAGGATCGAGGTCAGCCTTATCGAGATACCCAGACGGATCAAGATGGCCGGTTCACACTTGAGAACCTCTGTGCCGGAAAGATCACAATTTACGCCGGCAAGCACACCACCACTCAACTGCATGGCCGCATCGAGACCGAGGGCGGAGCGACCGACGTCAAGATAGTCGTAAGTGAGAGGCCCTCCTCGGCACGTTATGAGCCGAAGCGGCCGCCATCGCTTGTGGGCAGGCCCCTGCCCGAGCTAAAAGATGTTGGAATCGATCTGCCGCCGGCGGGTACCAACGGCAAGAAAATGCTGGTTTGTTTCTTCGATATGGAGCAGCGACCGTCACGGCATTGTATTACGCAGCTCGCGAAGCAAGCCGGGCAGCTCAGGGAAAAAGGCGTCATAATCGTTGCCGTACAGGCTTCCAGGGTTGACCAAAACGCACTCGATGAATGGGTGAAAAAGTACAATATCCCCTTTTCGGTCGGAATGGTCCAGGGCGACGCGGAGAAAGTACGCTTCGCCTGGGGCGTTCGGTCACTGCCGTGGCTGATCCTGACAAACAAGAGTTACGTGGTTGTCTCCCAGGGATTCAGTATCGGAGATTTGGAAAATCGGCTTGAGCAAGACGTTCCATAGCCCGAAGGAGAATTATTTTGAGCAGGGATTGGACAACGTTTCTGTGCATCGGTCTGACAATTATCGTTCTTTTCGATTTCGCTTCAGCCAGGAACGCTGAAAGCAAAGATACCAAACAGGTTACATGTACCGGCAAAGTTATAGATGAACAAGGCCGGCCCGTTGCCGGTGTAGAGGTCGCGCTGCATGAGATGGTTTACGACGAAGTGACCTATACATACGATCCGAAGCTGCTTGGTGAAGTCCAAACCAAGGCCGATGGTGCCTTCTCTTTTACCGAAACTGTCGAAGACAATCAGTACAGGTATGGATACATCGTTGTCGAAAAAAAAGGATTTGCTCTGTGCTTCGATAACTGGAGCACGCGTGATGGGGACAAAGAGCTTGAGATTAAACTGGGCCCGCCGAAAGAACTGGCGGGAATCGTGGTCGACGAAAACGATGAACCTGTCTCGGATGCCCGGGTGCTCATCCTCATACTGGTGATCGGCGAAGGGCAGGGACGAAAGACTTTGAGCGGCTTAGTCGTCCCGAAGCTGCTCACGACGAGCACGAACACGAAGGGCAAATTTATGTTCAGGTGTATTCCTTCCGGAGCTACGGCGGAATTTATTGTGGACAAACCAGGTCGGGCGACGATAAACACGTACAAACGCACCTCAGTCCCCTATCAGAAGCTGAATTTTGTCGAGGGACAAAAGGACATCAGGCTGCTATTGCCGGTCGAAGCAAAAATCGAAGGGCTGGTTGTGGAAAAAAGTTCAGGCAAACCGGTCGGCGGTGTGAATATAAGATGTACCAGCGGGCAGGAATCAGGATATTTAAGACCGAAACCGCATGTCTCAAGTAAAGACGGAATTTTGAGTATTAATGCCCTTGTTAAAACCAGATACGTCCTGTCGCTTTTGCAGTCCAACGAGGCATTGCCGGATTGGGTGGCCGATCCGGTGGAAGTCATTACCGAGTCGGGAAAAACCAAAAGCGGTATCAGGTTAGAGCTGAGCAAGGGTGGTTTGCTGGAAGTTAAAGTAAAAGATGCCGTGAGCAAAGAACCTATAGAGGATGCACGCGTAAGCGTTAAAAGCCTGGCCGGTAATCGATCTGCATACGGCCGTTCCGACGAAAAAGGGCTTGTCCGGATGCGGCTGATGCCGGGTGATTACCTGATCAATCAAATTAACAAGCAAGGTTATTCAAGACGGATCTTTCGGGATTGGGTCACAATCGAATACGGCAAGGTCGAACTTATCGAATATGGGCTTGTTGGTCTGCCTGTAATCAAGGGTGTCGTACGCGATGAAGAAGACAAGCCCATAGAAGGTGTTGAACTGGAAGTTTGCCCGATGGGAGTCGGGGAAGAATCCGCTTCAAATGCTGAGGGGAGATTTGAAATCGTTTATGACTTAGGTCGCTGGTCAAGCTTCCGAACTTCCACTATTTTTCTTGTTGGCCGACACGAAAAGCGTAATCTGGCTGCCGCGGTTCAGCTTCATGAAGATACGAGGCAGTTCGATATCAAACTTGAACCTGGTGTAGTGTTCACAGGAAAAGTAGCGGATCCTGAAGGTAATGGCATTAAGGGCGCAACCTTCTCCATAAACCTGCGGGCATCGAATTGGGGCTCACCAATAGGGCGAGATTTTTCCATGAGTGACGGACAAGGAAATTTTGAAATCAAGGCGATACCGGCAGGACACAAATACAATCTCTATACACGAGCCAAAGGATTCGGAGTTATAGGTACGCAAGTCAACGTGGGAAATTTTGTGGATAACCGTTTTGATGTTGGAACAATAACATTGCCCGTAGCAAATCTTTCGATTTCAGGTTTGGTCGTAGATGATAATGATAAACCGGCCGCCGGAGCGAGAATTTACTGCTACGGCGATAACCAACCCCGGCGCAACACACAGACGGATGTAAACGGGAAGTTCGCGATTGAGAAAGTCTGTGCCGGAAGGATCCGAATCAGTGCGAATAAGACCGGAACTGCACCCATGTATGGCTACATTGAGACCGACGGCGGAGCGACAAATGTAAGGATTGTGATAAGTGAAAGATCTGCGTCGATCAGCTACGAGCCGAGTCGACCGCCCTGGCTCGTGGACACACCACTACCCGAACTAAAAGAAATAGGAATGGAACTTCCGCCGGCCGAAACCAATGGTAAGATATTACTGGTTTGCTTCTTCGATTCTGAACAGCGGCCGTCCCGGCATTGTGTCACGCAGCTCGCAAAACAGGCCGGGCAGCTCGTGAGTAAAGGCATAACAATCATTGCCGTGCATGCCTCGAAGATGGATCAAACGGCATTAAATCAATGGGCCAAACAAAACAATCTACCTTTCCCGGTCGGAATGGCCCGAAGAGATGCGGAGAAAACTCGCTTCGCATGGGGTGTCCGCTCGCTGCCCTGGCTGATTTTGACCGACCGTCGGCACGTTATCCGGGCAACCGGATTCAGAGTTAACGAGTTAAATGAGAAGATTGGAGAGATGGCAAGTGTGGAACTTTAAGAGATTTGCCGCCGTCCTGGTGCTCACGTGTGTATTTACGGTTTCATGGAGTTATGGAAATGGCGAGCCAAAAGCTGCCGAGCTGGTGCAGGCGGTTCGGGCGGGAGAAAACTGGATTCACGACGTCGAGAGCTTATACATCCGTATCGAAACCAAATTAACACGGGCACCGGAAGTAATCGCGGCGAAAACCGCCGAGCTGAAGCAGCAGTATCCCGACATTACGCCGGATCCGGCACAATTCCCCGAGTTAAAGCCTGTTTCGACGGGAATTCTCGAATTTGCAATCGACAAGATGCGGGTCAGGTCTCTGAGCGAGGAGTACGGCAGCCGTCGACAGGTAAAAATCTGGGACGGCAAACAGTTCATGGTTCACGATGCATCTTTGATTGAGGGGCCGGAGCAGTATTCTCTGGGCCGGACACCGCAGGGTGCCTTCCAGGACATGCTGGCATACGAAACGAGCTGGCCCAGGGCGCAGCCGCACTCGTTCTGGTGGGACGTCAGGGATATCGACGAGTTGATGAGCTACTACGGCCATGCCGAGGATTCTTCGATCGCCGGACGCTGCAATTATCGCGGCAGAGACTGCTATATTCTGGACGTGCCGCCAAGGGGGATACCGGGGCTGGTGACAGTTCAGACATATCCGGGCTGCGAGCAGTCAAGCGACCGTCGTCAGTATGGCCTCGCCGGGGAGGCGGTCGATTTAGCAGGCCAGTCATTCCAGTGGTTCATCGGCGCAAAAGACAACAGGCTGTACGCCCTTGCGTGGCTTTCTAACAAAAAACCACGCATCAACTACTGGATGTCGGATTACAAAGAGGTCCGGCCGGGCTGCTGGCTGCCGATGACGCAGGGCTGCGAAGTTTATCGCAAGGACAATACCGGCAAATACCGCGTTGAGACCCACAGCGACCTGAGAATCGTCAATGTACAAATCAACGAGTGCCTGCCGGAAAAGCTGTTCCGGATGGATATCAAAAAGGGCGCCAAGGTAGTCGACAGCCGGTTCGGGCGGACGGTCACGTACGCTTATAAACCCGATCCGCCGGACCTTGTGGGCAAGGCCCTGCCCGAATCGGCGGATATCAGTGCCGGACTGCCCGGACAATCAAAAGACGGCAAAATGCTTGTTTGTTTCTGGGACATACAGCAAAGACCGTCGAGGCACTGCCTGAAAAGCCTTGCACATAAAACCGAGAATCTCGCCGGCAAGGGCGTCACCGTTCTTTGCGTGCACGCATCCGAAATCGACGAAGAAGCACTCAATGAATGGATGAGCAATTGTAACATTCCTTTCACAGCAAAAACGATTAATCACGATGCAGAAAAGACCCGCTTCGCATGGGGCGTCAAGTCGCTGCCGTGGCTGATTCTTGCGGACGAAAGGCATGTCGTCCGGGCCGAGGGATTTGGCCTTGACACGTTTGATGATCAAATTGAAGCTTTACAAAAGCAGTAGTTATGAATGAAAGAATGGAAATACCGAAAAGGTCGGCATCACTTGGTATCGGTATCCTGATTGTCTTGTCGGCATGGGCCGCAGGCGGAACCGCTGAACAACGCTCGATCCGTTTCCCGGAGAACCGATCAATAGAGCAGACATCTACAGACTTAGACGCTGAGATGGTGCTGCAGCGAGCGGGCGTAGAATATGATAAGCGCCCGTCGCTTCTGTATGACTGTGACACAGTCGTTACCTGGCCGGAACGCAAATTTAAGCCGGGAGACCGGACTAAGTTGCGTTATGTGTGTCGAGTCATACAGAACGGTGATCGAGTAGATGGGACTATAAATGTGCTTGAAACCGTGGATAGCAATGAGATACCCTTTAAGGAATCTCGAAAGATCTGGGATGGTTCGAGGTTTCTACTTCGTACCAAACTCCCCTCAATGGACCATTATAATGCGTATTTCAGCCAAGACAAAACGCTAAGAGCGATTCTTCTACAGACAGAATTGAAGGATTTATTCCTCGATGGTATTGGCATCCCAGGATGCATGGGCGATCATTATGCAAAAGTTCTTCCAGGCACAGCAAAGTTGACTCTACGTAAACAGATGGAAGAGGTCTGTTGCCATGCTTGTTACGTGGTTGAAGCTACTCGTCGTGAGGGGGAGATTTGTACGTTCTGGATCGACCCTGAAGCGGGATATCATCTCCGTAAGGCGGTAATCCGCTACAGGTTGATTGGGGCACCACCACAGCCTACCCCCGGGAAAATATCTCCGTACACCATCCGGAATAGTGAATACACCATTGATGAAGTTATACTCAAACAGGTCGGCAGTATATGGTTACCGATTGCCGGGACATATGAGCAAAAATGGACATATCTGAACGGTCGCTCACACCACTCGAAACGAGTGGTTCGTCGGTATAATATCGTTTGTGATCCTGACCTTGAGGCGCTTAGCGCGTTTAAGATGGATCTGCCTGAGGGTGCAAGGATTACGAATCAAGATGATGAAAGTAATTATTATGTCTGGCGAAATGGAAGGCCGGAAAAGGTCAATC
>DQCG01000629.1 GCA_003533825.1 Phycisphaerales bacterium | reverse complement strand
CGGCCCGGGCAACTGGGTCCGGCAGAGGCCCGATTCTGTGCCCGCAAGGCCGAAATAGCCCCATTTTGTCTTAAAAATTACATATTTTCTGACTTTTTGCATTTTTTACCTGAATTGTGTGCCCAAAATATTTCTAATGAGTCAAATTCATTGACGCAAGAGGAAAATTCTGTTAAGTATATTAGTTTTTACAAAAATGACTCTATGCGGTCGGAAGCTAATATTTGCTTATAGCTTCGTTTTAGGCTTTTGATTTATGTCTCTTGAAGAGCTAAGAAATAGAATCGATGAGCTTGACCATCAGCTTGTAAAGCTGCTCAACGAGCGTGCGCGCGTTGTAGTGGATATCGGCAAGTTCAAGGACAAAACCGCCAAGCCGGTCTATGCCCCGGATCGCGAGAAAGACGTCCTGGCCAGGATTATCGAAACCAATGAAGGCCCGCTGCCGGATAAGTGCTTAGTTGCTATCTGGCGGGAGCTGATGAGCGGCTCTTTTGTTTTAGAGAGGCCGTTGCGGATTACCTATCTCGGTCCCGGCGGCAGTTTCAGCCATACCGCAGCGATGCTCAAGTTCGGCCAAAGTGTCGAATATGAATCGGTGACAGATATTACAAGTATCTTCGAAGAGGTCAGCAAAGGTCATTGCGACCTTGGCCTTGCGCCGGTGGAAAATACGATGGGCGGCGGCGTTATAGAGACGCTCGATGCGCTGATAGATTCGAATGTAAAGGTCTGTGCCGAGGTTCTGATGGCGATTCATCATAATTTTATGGGCAACTGCACGTTACAGGAAATCGAAAAGATTTACTCCAAGCCGGAAGTATTTGCCCAGTGCAGAAACTGGCTGAGTGCTACTTTTAAGGATGCTCAAACAATCCCGGTCGCCTCTACCGCCAGGGCCGCACAATTGGCGGCTGAGGAGCCGAGGGCCGCAGCGATTGGTTCCAGCATCGCAGCCGAGCTGTACGGCCTGAGAATTGTCTGCGAAAACATCGAGGATACCGCTAATAATGTAACCAGGTTTTTAATCATCAGCAAAGAAGACGCCAGGCCCACGGGCGAGGATAAGACCGCCATCTTGTTCAGCACGGCTCATAAGGCCGGTGCCCTGGCTGATGTGCTCGATGTATTCAAGAGATACGGCATCAATATGACGAATATAGAGTCCAGGCCCAGCAGGAAAAGGCAATGGGAATATTATTTCTTTGTGGATTTCCTGGGGCACAGGACAGAAAAGCATATCCAGGAGGGGATGGAAGAGTCACGTAAGCATTGTTTGCAGCTTTCAATATTAGGTAGTTTCCCGAGAGCAACGGAGTTATTGTAGTTTTTGTTAGTTGCCAATAACCCATGATCCGAGCGACGGATCAAGAATATAAATATAGGAGAGTTCTATGAGAAAGCCATTTGTGGCAGGTAACTGGAAGATGAACACGGACAGCCGCAGCGGCGTAGAGCTGGCTGAGCGTATTGCCTCCGGGTCCGCTCAAACAGCCGGCCAGGAAGTCACCGTGGCGGTTTGCCCGCCTTTTGTTTATTTGCAGGCGGTGGCGAAGGCGCTTAGCGCATCGAGCATTGCTGTTGGTGCCCAGGATATATACTTTGAGCCCAAGGGTGCTTTTACCGGCGAGATAAGCACTTCAATGCTGAAAGATGTCGGCTGCTGCTATTGTCTGTGTGGTCATTCGGAACGACGGCACGTACTCGGTGAGTCTGATGAGTTGATAAATAAGAAAGTTACTGCTGCGATTGCCGGCGGTCTCCTGCCGATATTATGTGTGGGCGAGCTTCTCGAAGAGCGTGAGGCCTCGCAGACAAACGAGGTGGTAACCCGGCAGGTAAAAGAAGGTTTGGCCGGCTTGAGCGCCGAAAAGATCCCGGCGGTGACCATCGCTTACGAACCGGTCTGGGCCATCGGGACGGGCCTGACGGCAACGCCCCAGCAGGCCCAGGAAGTGCACGATTTCATACGAAAGCTGCTGGCAGAAATGTATGATGAAGAAATAGCCGGGGAAATCCGAATCCTTTACGGCGGCTCGGTAAAACCGGGCAATGCCGCGGACCTGATGGGCCGGCAGGACATTGACGGCTCGCTCGTCGGCGGGGCAAGTTTGAAGGCTGATGATTTTCTCGCAATAATTCAGGCCGCAGTGTGATTGACTATTTGCCCGTGACTATTGAGAGAAAAAACACGAACTCCGATTCAATAACAACAGAAAATAGAAGAAAGTAAATAGTCAATTGAAAGGGGAACCAATATGACTGTTTTTCCAATTTTGGCAGTAAGTTTTATTATGAACGTAGTCGCCGTATTATTCGTTATATGCTGCGTGGCGCTGGTCCTTATTATCCTGATTCAAAAGGGCAGAGGCGGCGGTTTGAGTGCGGCGTTCGGCGGCGCGATGGCCGGCGGGATTCTGGGTTCCAAAACCGGCGACTTTTTGACTTGGGTGACAATAGTGCTGGTTGGCGTGTTTCTAACCCTTGCCGTAGTGATGGGCAAATTCTACAAACCGGAACCCGTCGGTGATTATGACGTAAGCCCGCAGACTCAGCAGCAGCCGCTGGCAAGCCCGGAGCAGTCGGAACCGTCCACCGGCGATGCGGATACGACCGATGATGCCGGTAGCAGGGCAGAGGTAAATTCGCCCGGTAGTTAACGGTAAGATTATTCTTTAATACGCGAGGAATGGCTGTCTGCACGGCCGAATGTAGCTTGAAAGTATAGTTATGATAAATAGTATGACCGGCTATGGCGAGGCACAAAGTGAGGCTGACGGCGTTAGCTATGCCATTGAAATCAAGACCGTAAATAACCGTTACTTAAAGACTATCATAAAGTTGCCGGAGCTGACATCCTTTCTGGAGGAGGATATTGATAAGCTTTTGAGAAAAAATATCTCACGCGGAACGATAAATTACGTGCTAAGGCTCAAAGATACATCGGCAAGTTTGCTTTTTGATATAGACGAGACGGCTTTACAGGCTGTCGCGGAGAAATTGAGCCGGGCCGGATCTTCGACTGGTATTAAGGGAGAGATTGATCTTGGCAACCTGTTAAACTTGCCCGGCATCACTCAGCCGGCACTGCCGGATAAAGAAAAAGTCGAGCGTATAAAGAAACTTGTTTTGCAAATCAGTCAGGAGGCCCTTGATAAGCTAAAACAAATGCGGGCTACCGAAGGCGGCTATCTGGAGGCCGATATAAAAAAGTGCTGCACGGCGATAGAAAAAGACCTCGAGCAGATACGTGGCCGAAGTGCTATTGTTATGCAGGAGTATGCGGAGAAACTGAAGAAAAGGGTCAATGAGCTGCTCGCGCACGCGGAGCTTAAACTGGACGAGGGAATTCTTGCCAGGGAAGTGGCGATTTTCGCCGACAGGTCGGATATTTCCGAAGAGGCTTCCCGGCTGGATTCGCATCTGCAGCAATTTGAGCAGTGTTGTAACGGAAATGACCAGGCGGGTCGCAGGCTTGACTTCATCAGCCAGGAAATGCTCAGAGAAGCAAACACCATCGCAAGCAAGGCCTCAGATACTGAAACTACCCGTTATGTGGTCGATATTAAATGCCAAATAGACCGTATCAAGGAACAGGTTCAGAATATAGAGTAGAAAGGAATAAAACATACACACTATTAAAGGTTTATGCTGAGGCTGGAATGACTGGAACAAATAGTAAAAAAGGTAGAGTGGTGATTGTGAGCGGCCCATCCGGCGTCGGTAAGAGCACGATTTGCAAAGAGATACTCAAGAAGCTCGATTATGTTTCTCTGAGCATTTCCGTGACGACCCGGCCTAAGAGCGAGGCGGAAATCGATGGACAGGATTACTGGTTCATCTCAGAAGAGGACTTCCGGGAACGGATCGAAAAAGGTCTGCTGCTGGAATATGCTGAGGTGTTCGGCCACATGTACGGGACGCCGAAAGACAAGGTTGACGAAGAACTGCGGGCCGGCAAAGTTGTGATTCTGGAGATCGACGTTCAAGGTGCTATTAAAGCCAGGGTGGTTTTTCCGGATGCGGCTATGGTCTTCATTTTGCCGCCCAGCGCGAAGGACCTGGCGGAACGCCTCAATAACAGGGGCAGAGAGGCTGGTGATGTTGCCGAGGAAAGGCTGAACGGAGCAAGCGCTGAAATCGCCGCTGCCTGGCAATATTACCAACACATGGTTATTAACGAGGATCTGCAGCAGGCGGTTAACGAATGTGTGCAAATTATCGAGAAAACAGGAACTGAAACGTAAGAAAGCGAAACTGATAAGTCCGCTCCTGTCCGGCGGATATAAGGTGTGAGATATTAAAAGATGATAGACGAACTCAAAAGCGAAAAAATTGTTAATAAAGTCGGCGGTAAATTCAAATTGACGGCGCTGGTTCAAAAACGGCTGAGTGAGCTTCTACAGGGCGGCCGGCCATTGATCAAGGATATCGAAGGCAAAACGATACTCGAAATCGTCATTCAGGAGATCTTGCAGGACAAGATCGCAGCCGATGACGGAGTACCTGCAGAGCCCGAGGATAAAAGAGCGAAAAAATAAAGACTGACTCAGCTCTCTTGTACGGCCTGGTGGTGAAACGAAACGAGATGCTTGACAATCTGAATATTTTGCTGGGCGTGACCGGTGGAGTTGCTGCATACAAAGCAGTCGATTTGGCCAGCAAGCTGACTGCCGCCGGAGCCCGGGTAAAGACCGTCATGACCGAAGCGGCCTGCGAGCTGGTCGGCCCGAAAAGTTTCGAGGCGGTGACGCGGTCGGAAGTCTTTATCACCATGTGGAGCACACCCCAGGAATATAAAATCAGCCATATCGATCTGGTTGACTGGGCCGATGTCGTTGTCGTAGCGCCTGCGACCGCCAACATGATCGGCAAGGTCGCAAACGGTATCTGCGACGATTTGCTCAGCACCATCATTTGCGCCTGCTGGCCCCTGGTTGAATCGGGCAGAACGCTGCTGGCCCCGGCGATGAACAATCACATGTGGGAGAATCCGGCCGTACAGAGCAACGTCGAGACGATAAAGGAAAGAGGCTTCCAAGTCACGGGCCCCGTCGAAGGCCGGCTCGCCTGCGGAGCCGAAGGCATCGGCAGGATGTCGGAACCACAGGATATTTTAGAAGCGATCGAAAAAATCGCCTCAAAAATCAAAAACCGTGAAGCGTCAAGCTAAGCACGAAATACGCTTCTGAGCCTGTGCCGAATTCGTTCGACCGCCCCAGAGTAAACTCCGCCGAAGGGAGATAAGAGATGCGAATTTTAATCACGGCGGGCGGCACCCGTGAATACATCGATCCGGTGCGCTTCATCTCCAACGCAAGTAGCGGCAGGATGGGCTGCGCTCTTGCCCGCGCCGCTCTGAAAGTCGGCCATGAAGTAATGTTCATAGTCGCACCAACCGACCAAAAGCCGCCGAGCACTGCAAAGATCGTCAACGTAGAGACCGCCGCCCGGATGTTCGAGGCCGTGAAGAAACATTTCAGCCGATGCGACTGCCTGATTATGGCCGCTGCCGTAGCCGATTATACCCCCGCCCGTCCGGCTAAAACTAAAATACGAAAGACCGGCGAGCCATTGACCGTCGAATTAAAAGCCACAACCGACATCCTGAAATGGGCGGGAAAGCACAAAAAGAAAAATCAAATCGTCATCGGTTTTGCCCTGGAAGATAAAAACTTAAGAGCGCGGGCCGAAAAGAAGCTGAACGAAAAGAATCTTGATATGATAGTCGTCAACACCAGTGACGCAATCGGTGCCGAGAAATCGTCTGTTCAGATAAAGATACCGGGCGACGAATGGCTAAAACTGCCCAGGGCAAGTAAAGCAGTTATCGCCGGAAAAATTGTCTCTATGGCCGGAAGCCTCTTATCAACTTAACAAAGGGAGATAAGACAATGAACACAACAACTAAAAAGATTATTCTGTTGTTGCTGCCCTTGCTGTTATGTGCCGTGAACCCAGCATCCGGGCAGCCGGTTTTCCCGGTTAAGGTTAGCGAGAACGGGCGGTATATTGTTGACCATAATAACAATCCCGTTTTATGGATGGGCACCACTCAATGGCAAATCTTTCGGGAATATACTCTGGACGAAGTTAGGATCATTCTTGAAAAAACCAGCAGCAACGGCTTTGTCTTTATTCAGGCGATGCTCATGGGCGTTGGCGACGGCACCAAGCCCAATGTATACGGCCAAAAACCGTGGATTAACGACGATCCCCTAGCGCCGAACGAGGAGTATTTCAAGAACGTGGATTCCGTTATTCGCATAGCACGGGACAACAACCTGATATTTTCGGTGACACTTTATCATCAACGGTACCGTAAGTGTATAACATTAGAGAACGCCCGCGCATGGGCGAAATGGCTGGCCGGCCGGTACAGGGATGTGCCGAATATCGTATGGTCCATGACACCCGAGGCCAAACAGGAATTTGTTCCGGTTCTTCGCGAGCTGGCCGCGGGACTCCACGAAGGAGACGGGAGCTTCCATATCATCACCTTCAAACCCGATCCGGCGCCATATACATCCAGCTTCATTCACGGCGAGAACTGGCTGGATTTCAACTCGATGCAAACATGGAACAGGGTCGACCTGATTTATCCCATGGTGACAAAGGATTATAACCTTCAGCCTGTAAAGCCCGTTTTAATGGCCGAGGGCGCCTACGAAGAAGGCTCCGAATACGGATTCGAAGTGACTCCTCTATGGATCCGCAGGCAGGCCTATTATTCATACCTCGCCGGCGCCCACCACACCTACGGCCACAACGATAGCTGGCGCGTGCTACCCACGTGGAAGAAGGCCCTGGATGCACCCGGCGCTGTTCAGATGGGCGTCCTTAAGAAAATATTCCTGGGCCTGAATCAATGGTGGTATCTCGTGCCGGATCAATCAATTTTTGCAGCCGGCGGCCGGACCGGCGGAAAAATCCTGAACCTTGCAGCCCGGCACAAAGACGGCAAATGGGTGATGGTATATTTGGGCGGCAAGACAAACTTCTCGATCAATATGAATAAGATTACCGCCGGAAACAAAGTTAACGCATCCTGGGTGGACCCGAAAACCGGTTATAAGGTTGCTATCGGTGGTTTTTCAAATACCGGCATCGAGTCTTTTTCGACACCCGATGGCTGGGAGGATGCCATATTAATACTAAAAGCGTCTGACAGGCGGAAAAGCTCAACCTGATAATGCTCAAATGAAATCCTGATAGTATAAAACACCTATGCCTGCAGACAGTATCATCAGCACTAAGCCAATCAGCAATAGCCGAAGCGCCCATTTCGATCTTACCTTCTCGGCAAACGGCCTGAAGACTACCTGCAATAGCCTACGCGGTTTTAATAGCACGATTGCCAGAATGCTCCACCACAAACCCAATCCAGCCAGAATTGCCGGAGTCGCCACAAACCAGTAGTCATTCTCGTTAGAAAAATAGTGGTATGATTCCCTAAAGTCGCGCTCATATACGTCTGCCAAAGGGATTAGTAACGCCAGAGGCCACGTTAATAACGCCAGCAGCACGAATAAATACACTACTATCAAAGGTGGATACAGGAGCCATTTCTGGGCCTTTATCTTGTCGATATCTCCCGCTTCTGATATGGCCGCCCGTGAGGTAAGAAAGCCTGCCAGTATCAACACTATGCTGACCGGAGCATAAGGCAGTGTTAATAATCCGGCCACAAACAAAGCTAAAGATATATACGCCAATCTCCAGTCTTCCGGGCCGCTTCGCAGCCTGTAGATAATCTTCCACCACCAGGGTAGCTCTTCCATCGGTACCCATTGCTGGGGGCTGCCGAGCTTTTTGAGGACGGCGTCGAGCACATCATAGGAAACCGGCTCGGCCTCGCCTTCGAGCTCGTTTTCGATGTGCTCGGTTATATTCTGCTCAATCTCATCTGCATCCACGGATCTGGATCCGCGCAGGTACGTTCTTGCCTGCCGTAGATAATCGTCCAGACTTCTTTTAGCACCTTCGCTTAATGTAACCATCATCTCTTACCCCTTTTCGATAGAGTCCGTCACACCGCTGATCGCTTGCCAGTAGGCGTTCATTTGAGAGACCATCTCTTCGCCTTCTTCTGTGAGCTTGTAGTATTTTCGCGGCGGGCCTTCGGATGATTCCTGTATGGAAGTATCCACCAGGCCCTGGCGTTTTAGTCGGCTCAGAATGGGATATATTGCACCTTCGCTGATAATCAGCCCTTCGATTTTGCGCAGGTGCCGGACAATCTCATACCCGTACATCTTCCGGTTGCGGATATCTTTTAATATACAGAGTTCCAGCACACCCTTGCGAAGCTGATTAGTCCAGTTATCAAAAAATTTAGCATCCATAAAATATACTATATCGTAATACAAGGTACCTGTCAATGCTATATAGCATTTTTATAAAATATTTTTGTTCCTTTAAACTCTTTCTGATAAAAATGTTAGGACAAAATGAGCACGTAGGGCGAGAATTTTTCTAAAAAAAACCGCATGCTTTGAGGCGAAAAGTCAGCTTGTGTCTTTTATTCCGAGGTCGTTTTTTGTCAGGATGGACTCGAATTTGTGACCGGCCTGTGTGATGTTTTCTTCGGCGCCCTGTTTGCGGTCTATGACGCAGACGATTTTTTTGACCGTTGCTCCGGCTTCGGTGATAATCTTAGCCGCTTCGAGGACCTGTCCGCCTGTAGTGGCGATGTCTTCGACCAGCAGAACGACGTCGCCGGCTTTCAAAACGCCCTCGACCATTTTGCCGGTGCCGTAACCTTTCTTGCTGTTGCGAATGATAACCCAGTTTTTGCCGGTCGCCATGGCAGTGGCGGCGGCCAGCGCGACCCCGCCCAATTCGGCGCCGGCTATCAGGGTGACATCGTCCGTCATAAATCCGGCAAATTCCGCGCCCAGCGCCTCGAGGATATCCGGGCAGGTCTCGAAAAGATATTTATCGAGATAATATTTACTTTTCTTGCCGCTGCGAAGGATAAAATCGCCTTCCAGATAAGCTACTTTCTTAATTTTTTCTGCCAATTGTTGTTTATCCATAAATGACTCCGAATATAATTAATTGACTCAGAATTTAGCTAAAGATGACATTTTAGCTGAGAAATAGAGTAACTTCAAGCCGAAGAAGAACGAAAAGAATCGAAAAATCTGTATCTTATAATATAGTATGTATACTATGTATGTGTTTAGCCTGCTATTAGTATTGATAGTGACGATTTAACAGCTAATTCTTCCGTCAAAAGCGTTAATTGCCGACAAAGACGCCCGATTGCAGCTTCAAAACCTGCATATCAGCATTGTTTTCAGGCTAAACACGTACATATACTACATTATAAGGGTACAGACAATTAAAATGAAGAAATAGTTGAATAATGACGATAAAAGGGAAATAATGCTGTTATGTAGTATATATACTACATAA
>DQCG01000318.1:7295-13054 GCA_003533825.1 Phycisphaerales bacterium | reverse complement strand
CCACTTCAGGAATACCGATCCACGTCATCTCTACGCTCAGGCGAGTAATGCCATGCACTGGAATCCCAGCCTCGCTGAAGGCGACGATTTCTGGGTTACTGGGAAAGTGAAGAAGGATGCGCTGCCGCTTCGCGGCTCCTTCTCGGTGCTCAATTTCTCGAACCCTCCTATCGAGACCTATCCTCCTTCGACGATGTTCGATTTAAGCGAGTCGATCGAAGGCATCCAGGTTCCCATGATCGGTCATGAAACCGGCCAGTTCCAGGTTTATCCGGACTACCGGGATATCCCCAGGTTCACAGGGGTAGTCAAGGGGCGAAACTACGAGCTATTCCGCGAGCGGCTAAAGGAAGCGGGCATGCTCGACCAGGCGCATGACTTTGTGCGGGCCTCAGGCGCCCTGTCGGCCATTTGTTACCGCGAGGACATCGAAATGGCCCTGAGGACACCGGGCATGGGCGGCATCCAGTTGCTCGACATCCAGGACTTCCCCGGCCAGGGTACGGCGCTGGTCGGCATGCTCAACGTGTTTATGGAATCCAAGGGGCTAATCACACCCCAGGCGTGGCGACGGTTCTGCTGCGAAACGGTCCCGCTGCTGCGCATGAAAAAGTACACCTGGACGACCGATGAGACGTTCATCGGCCGGGTGCAGATCGCCCACTACGGCCCCGCCGACCTGCCCGACGTCATGGTAACGTGGACCGTCATCGGCAGCGACGGGCGGAAGCTTACCGCCGGAGCGCTTGACCCGGTAATGATCGAGCAGGGCAAGGTCTTCAAGGTCGACATGTTCTCGCTACCGCTCGGCGCTGTTGCAGCTCCGCAAAAACTGACGATTATACTGGTTATCGAGGGGACGAAATATCGCAATGATTATAATATCTGGGTATATCCACCTAAGGTTGATACCAATGCTCCTGAGGGTGTGATGGTTACAGACAGCTTCCAGGCCGAGAAAACTCAGGCGCACCTTGCTACAGGCGGCAAGGTTCTGCTGCTTCCAAAGCTTGATAAGCTGCCCTACAGTGTTCCGGGCGGATTCCAGTGCGACTTCTGGTCGCCGATGTTTAGCGTGGCTGCTAAAAAGCGAGGCCTGCCGCTACCACCGGGCACTCTGGGCTTTCTTTGCAATCCGAAATCACCTGCTTTGGAGAGGTTCCCAACGGATTTTCACAGCAACTGGCAGTGGTGGCATCTTGTGAAAAATTCGCGGCCGATCCAGTTTGATGATACGCCGGACGATTACCGCCCGATGGTTCAGGTGATCGATAATTTTGTGCGTAACAGCAAGCTTGGCCTTATCGCTGAAACGAAGGTCGGTAAAGTCAGGATGTTGATCTGTGCAATCGATCTGCTCGGTCATCAGGACAAGCCTGAGGCTCGCCAGCTATTGAACAGCCTGTTGCAGTATACCGGTTCGCGGAAATTTGCCCCCAAGGCAGAGATAGACGCCGAACTGCTCAAAAAACTACTTCCGGGAAATACCCAATGAAACGACGCAAATTCCTCAAAATCGCCGGTGTTCTGCAAAAGAGCAGCAGGAGAAAAAATCCTGAAAGGTGAAAGCTTTACTGTCAAAACAAAACCCCGAGATCGCTTGCTGTTTATGCCGGTGCAACAGAAGTAATGTCACAATAGAGCTATAAAATACAATGTCCAACTTAGTCGCTATCGTAGGGGGAAATCTTCAAGGTGTGGAAGCCACCTACCTTGCCAAAAAAGCCGGTTGGCAGGTACTTCTAATCGATAAAAATCCCCAAGCGGCGGCGTCTTTAATGTGTGATTGTTTTCTGCCGCTGACGATTACGACAAACGATAATCCCAGGGAGATTCTTAAACAGGTTACGCTTATCATTCCAGCAATGGAAAACGATAAGGTCCTTCGTATCTTGGAGAAATGGTCACTGGAAACAGGCATTCCGCTGGCTTTTGATATGGCAGCCTACACTATCTCCTCCTCAAAAAAGAAATCGAACCAACTGTTTAAAGAGATCAATATTAACACTCCTAAATCCTGGCCGCAATGTACCTTTCCCATCGTGGTGAAACCCGATGGAGAAAGTGGTAGCCGGGGAGTGGAAGTAATCCGGAATGAAAAAGAATTGGCCTCGCTTTTCCCCGACAAAGCCTGCCTTAAGAAGATGGTGACGGAGAAATACCTGGAAGGACCATCATATTCTATTGAAGTAATAGGTTTTCCCGGTAATTACACACCGCTCCAGGTCACCCAATTACATATGGATAACAATTATGATTGCAAACGCATCTTGACGCCGTCCGGATTGGACTCGACGCGGGTGATTGAATTCGAACAAATGGCGATTCGAGTTGCAGAGCGTATCCAGTTGAAGGGCTTGATGGATCTGGAGGTTGTTTTACACGAGGGCCAATTAAAAATGCTGGAAATCGACGCCCGTCTTCCCAGTCAAACTCCCACTGCGGTCTTTCAATCCACGGGAATCAATATGGTAAAATTGTTAGGGGAGTTGTTTTTAACGGGGAAAATTAATGTCAATAATACCAACCGGCCCCAAACGGTTATTTATGAACATATCAAGGTGATAAAAGATAATATTGAGGTGAAGGGAGAGCATATTATGAGTGGTATCGGCTCCTTACTACTGTTTCAGGGACTATTTGGCGCCGATGAAGTGATCACTAATTCTCGCCCTGAGATAGACGAATGGGTTGCTACTCTAATATTTAAAGGGAAAAACATGGAAGAAGTTCTTGACAAGAAGCAAAAAACATATGAAAATATTCGCAACAAAGCAGGACAAATCGCTTATTGAATTACAGCCAAAAACGGTTGTCTGCCAGTTCATGAAAAAACAGACAATCGCTCAGGATACCTAATGACACGATTACGGACTGAAGATATTAAGCATGTCCCCAAGGAGTTAAAAGCATACGATCAACAATTATTGAAGAAGACGGGTAACACCTTAAAAGGAATCGCCTGTCACGCAGTTGATGTACTTGATTATGAGTTTGAGGAAATCGTCAAATCATTCAAAGTCTGCGTTATACCGTTGACTTGTGGCCGGGGAGTTATTAACTGTTTTTCCGCTACGGTCAGCGGAATAATCAGTCATCTGGGTTTTTATTCATTTGTGGCTCAAAATCCAGATGCAGCCGGAATAGCGGAAGCTTTTGAAAAAAAATCCGATATTATTTTTTTAGCGGATGATGATCGTTTTGTCGCCATCAATGTTCATACTCAGTACGTTTCTGATAACGATGAGATGACGGCCAAGGGTTTTGTGGCGGGACTTGATTTAATGGCCGGTGGTCTTAAGGGAAGAAACGTTCTGGTCATTGGCTGCGGGTCAGTCGGTCGTTACACCGCCAGAATACTTGTTATGATGGGTGTTTTGGTTTCCGTATGCGATATCCATCCTCAACGTACTTCGACTCTGCGAAAAGAGATTGCCGATGAACTGAAAACCATTATTGAAATCGATAATTCCTGGCATTCGCCACCTGGAAAATATCTGTATATGATTGATGCTACTCCCTCGGCCGACTTTATCGATGTGTCGGTGATCACGCCTGACAGCTATGTCGCTGTTCCCGGTGTCCCGTGTGGATTAAGTTCGGAGGCAAGAAAAAAAATATCCAATAGATACTTGTATGATCCTCTTCAGATTGGAGTGGCTGCCATGGTGATAAACGCATGCAAACGATAACCTATAAGAGATTCCAATGAATTCCGAAAAAAAAGACAAAACACCGGCAAAAAGGTACTATCGGAAGCGCGTTCATCTTCTTAATTTAATCGAAAAGATCAAACTATGGCCTTCCCGTAAAGGCATTCTGCATGGAATTCGCTCGATTGAAAGGTTAGGAGATCAGGCTCGAGTTACCACCCACTGTAATAAAGCTTTTTTAATCAATAATTCCAAGAACAGCAGGGCTGCCAGATGGCTGAGAAATAAGCTTTTTATTGGGGTATGCTCACAATGTGGTGTGCCTGAATGGAAATTGGAAAAATACAATTCAACCCGATTTAAACGCCATCAAGGCTCGCTTTTATTAAAGGACCAAAAAGAAGGAGCTGACTCAGAAAAATCATGATCAACTATTGCCAAATTCCGATGATGAAAAAAGTTATGTTAATTTGTGCCGTTTACCTAACTATGAGAGGATCTATAGCTCTTTCACAAAGTGAAGACGTGTCAGAGCGTATAGATAAACAGACTTTTAACACCGGATCCGTGCTCTGGTATGATACGCCTGCCAAAGAGTGGGAAGAGGCCCTGCCGGTTGGCAATGGACGATTGGGTGCTATGGTGTTTGGAAAACATGGCGAAGAAAGGATCCAGCTCAACGAAGAAACCTTATGGTCGGGTGGGCCCTATTCCACGGTGGTAAAGGGAGGCGCGAAAGTATTGCCAAAGATCCAGAAGCTCATTTTTGAAGGCAAACCGGTTGAGGCTCATAAACTTTTCGGCCGCCACTTGATGGGCAACCCGGTTGAACAGATGAAATACCAATGCATTGCCAACCTGTACCTCTTTTTCGAGGATGAAGAAAAGGTGACAGACTATAAACGATGGCTCGATCTTGAGACAGCCGCCACCTGTGTCGAATACAAAGCTCATGGGATNNAAATACCGACGAGACATATTAGCCTCCGCCCCTGACCAGGTGATCATGATAAAATTGACGGCCAGTAAACCCGGACAAATTTCTTTCCTTGCTCAACTAAGAGGCGTTCGCAATACTGCCCATTCCAATTACGGCAATGATTATTTTCAGATGGATGGCGTTGGCGGTGATGGATTGATGATCAACGGTAAATCAGCTGATTATCTGGGCGTCGAGGGCAAACTTCGGTACCGCGCACAACTCAAGGCTGTTCCTGAAGGAGGCACCATGAAAGTTAAGGCAGATCAGTTGTTTGTCGATGGTGCTGATGCGGTGACCCTGTATTTCGCGGCGGCTACGAATTTTGTCAATTACAAAGATGTCAGCGCCGACCAGGTCGGGCGTGTTACCAAAACTTTCAACAGTATTAAGAACAAGTCCTACACTGAAATTCGCAATGCTGCTGTTAAAGATTATCAAAGCTACTTTGACAGGGTTTCACTCAAATTAGAAACAACAGAAAACTCCTTTCTTCCGACAGACAAGAGAATGGCCGGCTATGTAAAAGATGTGGCTTCCTCTGAATCACGAAGTCACAGGTTGCCGGATGGATCTATGAATCCCCTGAAATTTAATTCGCAAGACGCCAAGACGAAATCAACACGGGACTCTGACCGGACAGAGGGGGAACGGATATTAGATCCCAGTATGGCTTCTCTGTGTTATAACTTTGGCAGATACTTGTTGATATCATCATCACGTCCGGGCACTCAACCAGCCAATCTGCAGGGCATCTGGAATGAAGACCAAAATCCCAAGTGGGATTCCAAGTACACTACCAACATCAACACCGAAATGAATTACTGGCCCGCCGAATCCGGCAATTTATCCGATTGTGCCGAGCCCCTGATTACGATGATCAAAGAATTAACCGATCAGGGCAGCCAAGTCGCCCGTGAGCATTACGGAGCCGATGGCTGGGTGTTCCACCAGAATACGGATCTCTGGCGAGTCGCGGCGCCGATGGACGGACCCACCTGGGGTACGTTCACTGTCGGCGGCGCCTGGCTGACTATGCATTTGTGGGAACATTACCTCTACACCCTCGACAGGGATTATCTCAAGGAGGTATATCCGGTCATCAAAGGTTCGGTAGATTTCTTTAT
>DQCG01000318.1:4726-7175 GCA_003533825.1 Phycisphaerales bacterium | reverse complement strand
TGACGAGGTAACCGCGGACTATTATTTTACGACCATTTGCTATGGATCCAGCATGGATATGCAGATCTTGACGGATTTGTTTGGCTATTATGCCCGGGCCTGCAAGATTCTTGGCCGTGATCAGGATTATGCGAAAAAGGTACTGGCCGCCCGGGCGCGGCTCGTACCGCCGCAAATAGGAAAAGACGACACCTTGCAGGAGTGGACTGAAAATTATGAGCAATTGGAAGACGAACACCGTCATTTTTCCCACATGTACGGCCTATATCCGGGCAATGTCATCTCCGTCAAACGCACCCCTGAATTAGTGGGTGCGTGCAAAGCCGTGCTGGAGCAGCGGGGAGATGGAGGCACCGGCTTCTCGCGTGGCTGGAAGATGGCCCTGTGGGCCCGGTTGTACGACGGTGAAAGGGCGCACAAGATATTCAAGGGCTATATCAAGGAGCAGACCTATCCGCAGCTTTTTGCCAAATGTTTCACACCCCTGCAGGTGGACGGCACCTTCGGCGTGACAGCCGGAATCACCGAGATGCTGATGCAATCGCATGAAGGAGTCATCGATTTGCTGCCTGCCCTGCCTAAAACCTGGAGCAATGGACATTTTGTCGGCCTTTGCGCCCGCGGGGCCTTTGAACTGGATATGCAATGGGATGCTGGTCAGATTAGGGCAGTAGAAGTTTTATCCAAAAAGGGTGGTAACTGCCGGATCAATACGAGAACGAATGTCAGGATTACCAAGGATGGTAAGGATGTTATGAGCAAAACCTTGAAAGATGGATCCATTGAATTCGACACCGATATAGGGGCCAAGTATCGGCTCATTCGGTCGGACTACTGATCAGTACATGAGTGATAATGTTCGGTTGGCCTATGACTTCAAAACAACGTCTGATCAGAAACAGGCGGGCTGGATTCTAAGCGTTGATTCAACCATGAATGATACTCTTGGCTGGACGCCGGTTCCAATCCACTTTTCTTCAGCACACTCTGAATACCGGCTGTCGTCCGTTTGCCATCCTCGATATCCAAATCGCATTGTGCTACTCCCGCCAATCCCTGGCTGGGGGGGATTAAGGAAGTCACCACATTGGCCCCGGCCGCCAGCTTACGATGAAGTTGGGCATGTCCACCTACATCAAGAGAAGCCGGAATCAAACATTCAGGAAAGACCAACCGCATTAAGGCAATGACAAGCAATTCCTTTAAAGAATTGGGAGGAGGAAAATGCTCCATTGGAGTCCCCTTTTGAGGCACAAAACTCATCACCCTAACCTGATCCGCTTTGAGTTCGTCCATAACGAAAATGGAATCGGTGATATCGTTAATCGATTCTCCTACTCCAACCAGTAATCCTTCCTCAATCAATAATCCCAGCTCTTTCGCTCTTCGCTTACTATTGATCCGAATATCATAATCCTGCCTTGTTCTTAATTTTTGATATAATGCTCGATTATGAGTTTCTTGATAACAGGCGTACCAGATGGCACCGGCCTCTGGAAGTTCACGAAGAACAGCCTCCGGAAGCACACCGGCGGATAGCATGAGAGGTAAATTTGTATTTTGCTTCACAGACCGGATCGTCTGCAACAAACGGTCAAACCCCTGTTCGCCAGCCTGGAAAATCTCAGGATCCTCTCCCATAGTCAGGTCGATTAGATGAATACCTGATTCAGACAAACATCGGGAAGACTCAATGATCTGAACTAGCGACTTGCGATATCGCACTGCGGCCGAGTTATTCTTTCGATACAAACAGAATTCACAACTGTTACCACAATAGGTACTAAAGTATAAGAAACCATAAAGAAAGACACGATTGTCAAAATATTTTTCTCGGAGTTTTCTCGCGGCTTTAAATAAGTCTTCTATCGTGTCAGGCTCGGAGAGATCCAAAATCCATTTCACATCAGATCTGGACAAGGGAACACGTTGTTTCGCTTTTTCTAATATTCTCCTTAATTTATGGCGTGTATCATCCAAGGAAAAAACATTTTGGCTCATGAGTGGGCTCTCGTTCGTCTCAATATGAATGCTATGTTAAAGCTCTACAATTGCAGAGGCAGCAACGAAAACAATATAAGGGGAGCCACGGAGTCGCACCGAGCTACGTGGATTTAGAGCCCACGCGATCACTTACGATCTACTCCCCTTTTAAGTGAATCACTTCAGGAAACTCTGAAAATTAATTTTACCTGGATTTCCCAGAAACAATCGTATATCTCAGTCCAGCTACGCCGCTGGGCCACTTTTCTAATAGATTATCAAACTTATCTCGAAAGCTCAAGCTTTCCATGCCGGAAAAGCCGCGAAAAAGTTAAGCACATACATCCAAAATCCGTATTTCCCCACGATTTTGGCGACTCAGTTGAATTTATGAGTCGAATCCGATCAACGAAAAAAAATTGACAGGATTTTTATACTTGTCTAAAGTGTATTCCTTATAAAAAGT
>DQCG01000318.1:867-4708 GCA_003533825.1 Phycisphaerales bacterium | reverse complement strand
GAGTATGTACACAATATTTATGGATTTGAGGTATTTAAGATGAAGCGAAATTTGCATGCAGATATCCAGTTCAATGGAGGCTTAAGTCTCAATATTTTAACCGATGACGAGGTCAATAAGATTCACCTGGGAACTCTGGAACTTCTTGATCAAACAGGCGTGTTCGTTGAAGACGAAAAGGCTTTAGATTGTTTCGAGTCGGGCGGCGCCAGGGTAGATAAGAAGACCAAAATGGTGCAAATCCCTTCTTATCTCGTGGAAGAGGCCATTCGCTCGGCTCCTTCTAAGGTGATTTTGGCGGGACGCGATTCAAAACATGACATTGTTTTAGAGGGTAATCGAGTTCATTTTACGAATTTTAGCGAAGGAGTAAAAGTAAACGACCTGCAAACAGGAGAAAATAGAACGCCTGTTAAAAAGGATTTGGCGGATTCAGCGCGGATCATTGACTATCTGGATGAAGTCGATTTTTGTGAAAAGGCGCTGGGTGCTCATGATGTAAGCCAAAAAACTGTTCCATTGCATAACGCCGAAGCGTATCTGACCAATACAACGAAACATTGCGCCTTTGGCCCGGGTAATGGCAAGTTGTTAAACAAGATTTTAGAAATGGCGGCGGTTATCATTGGCGGCTTTAAAAAACTGAAGGAACGACCTATTGTTTCTTTTACAACCTGTCCGGTAAGTCCTTTAAAGCTTGTTACGGATTGTTGTGAAATCATAATGGAGTCCGCCAAAAACAACGTCGTTTGCAATATTCTCTCCATGGCGATGTCCGGCGGCACAGCGCCGGTTTCAACCGCGGGGACTTTGGTGACCCATAACGCCGAGATTCTTTCCGGCATCACCTTATCCCAATTGACACGAAAGGGAGCACCTGTGATTTATGGCAGTTCAACCACCGCTATGGATCTTAAATTAGCGGCCGCGACAGTCGGAACTCCGGAATGCGCTTTAATCAGTGCCGCCGTGGCAAGAATAGCTAAAAATTACCTGCTGCCGTGTTATGTTGCCGGTGGTTAGGGCGACAGCAAAATAGGCGATAGCCAGACCGGCCATGAGAAGACATTAACCGGACTGATACCAGCATTGGTAGGTGCCAATATGATTTACGGTCTGGGGATGCTCGAAAGCGGCATAACCTTCGATTTTGGTCAACTGGTTTTAGATTGTGAATTCGTACGTATGATCAAACATACGGTTCAGGGATTTCGAGTCAATGACGACACGCTGGCACTAGATGTTATCAAGGAGATAGGCCCCGGCGGGCATTACCTGATGCACCAACATACCTTGAAGGGCATGAGGAGTCAGTCTCGACCTGAATTGATCGATCGCCAAACAAGAGGCGTTTGGGAAAAGGCTGGAGCCACAAACGCTTATGAAAGGGCCATTGCCAAAGCGAAATGGATTCTGGAAAATCATACCCCTGATCCCTTGCCGGATGATATACTTGACAAAATTAGGGCAATTATTGATGAAACGGAAAAGGAAATGGGAATTAGCAATGGAGATAACCAATGAGTGAAAAAATTCCAACCCGAATGGGAGACGGCGAAAGAGTCTGTATGACACCCTCAGAAATCAAGGATGACATTCAAGCTGGAACCGCCGAAGCTTCTAATCGCGCCAAGATTCCTGAACTCACCGCCGAAGAGCAGCTGCAGCTTTACGACATCATGGCTGATCCTTCCCGTATCGTCAGCGTTAAACCAGGCGAAGAAGTGATAGTCACAGATGATGGCTGTTCCATGAGTTTTTATTCCGGGCAAGACGGAGGCGGAGTGGGGGCACCTTTGAGTCGCATGCAAGCCGTCCTAACTTATGAGAGGGCGTGCGGCGCGGATACTACCTCACTTGGAAATAGTGACTATAGTTATAAACCGGTGAAATCAATAATTAATATTGAAGCCAATGAATACTATAATATTTCTCAGGTTTCCACCGCCCCATTCTTTTACGGGGCTCAACCCAATATGGGTCTTTATTTCCAACCGGACGGTCCCTGCCCTAATGCGGCGGAATTGATGCCGCTGGGTAAAATTGAGGAAGCTAAAAAATCGCAAGAGCAGGCGGCGGACTATTTAACGGATGATCTGGTGTTTGTGGGTAAAAAGTTAGCGAAGGTCGGACTGGAAGGTTTGAATTTTGACACCTGTGGTTCAGCCGGAGATGCTGATTTTTTAGCCGCCCTGCGTGCCGTGGAAAAGCTGAAAAAAGACTTGCCGGATCTGCCGATCCTTATGGGTGGATCAGGAGAGTTCATTATCGGAATGCATGGAGACCTTAATTATAATAACCAGCGTTTAGCTGGAATGTATACCTGCGATCAAGCCAAAGCAGCGGAAACCGCGGGAGCCGATATCTTTGGTATGGCTGTTAATACGGTAACCACGGAGTCGGTCCCATGGAATTTGGCCAGGGCTGTAACCTACTTAAAAGCCACTACTGCGGCGGTGAATATTCCGGTTCACGCCAATGTGGGAATGGGTGTTTGTGGTGTGCCGATGATGGAGCAACCCCCTATCGATTCGGTGACCCGAGTCTCTAAAACCCTGGTTCAGATAGGCAAGGCCGACGGGTTGTAGATAGGCGTAGGAGATCCGATGGGTATGCAAATCGCGCATATCATGGCCTCAGGTATGGGAGGCATTCGAACGGCCGGAGATCTGGTGGCTTGGATGCAGATGACCCGTAAAATGAAAATACAGGATGCCAAGACGTATGTCGCGGGAAAATTGGGGATTGAAATGATTGATTTGACGAACGAAGAAATCATGCGTGATATCAGGGAGGACCTGAAAATCGCCACGGTTACTTCAATCGCCGGCAGCCCCAAGGGAATCCGCGCCAAAAAGAAGATAGCGGAACTTTTGGATATCAATATCCGATCTGTAGATCTTTTTAAAACCCAGTTCGATTAAATCAGCGAGTAGGCGTCATCAAGGCGCCTACTCATCCGTTCAAAACAATTACGGTATTCTTTAAGGAACATAACAGGTGACAAGCAAGATTTATGAAGCAGCTATTGAGGCGATAGTTGCCGGAGATGCGGCACTGGCGACTGAGACGGCGAGAAAAGGGCTGAGTGAGGGAATTGATCCGTTAGAATTAATCAACAAAGGTTTTATCCCCGGAATTAATAAGGTCGGCGATATGTTTGAAGTTGGCACGCTTTTTATTCCTCAGCTTATTCTTTCCGCTAAAGCAATGCAGAATGCCACCAATATTATTAACGCGGCTATTCCTGAGAACAACCGCCAGGTCCAGGGGCGATTTTTAATTGGTACGGTGAAAGGTGATGTCCATGATATCGGTAAAACCATTGTGGCTTCGCTCCTTAAAGCCAACGGATTTGAAGTAAGAGACCTCGGTCGAGATGTGTCAACGGATCGTTTTATCGAAGAAGCGGATGATTTCAAAGCGGATATTATTGGTACAAGCTCACTATTAACCACTACAATGCCGGCCCAGAAAGAACTTGAGGAGGAATTAAAAAAGGCGGGATTAAAAGAGCGATATAAAACAATGGTAGGCGGAGCGCCGGTAACACAACGCTGGGCCAGTAAAATTGGTGCGGACGCATTCGCGGGAAACGCCAGCGCCTGCGTGAGAGTAGCAAAGGAGTTACTCGGACTTTTGGAAACTTAATTACGTTATTAGCCGCATTTCCTACATAGTGCGTGACCAAAGAAACTGGATTTTTGTAATATAGGGTTTTTGGATGCTGTTTGAGACAGTTTTGCTGTTCTGGTTTGGAGAATCGGGGATTTCAGGCAGTCTTAGACCCGCAAATCTGGTATTCCGAATAAATTTGCAAGAAAACTGCTTCAGAATGAGA
>DQCG01000318.1:0-756 GCA_003533825.1 Phycisphaerales bacterium | reverse complement strand
CTCCAATTAACAAGAACCGAGGAGAAAAACTAATGAGCAAAATAACAAGAAGAGATTTTGTCAATGGAACTTTAATGGCAGCTGGAGCTTCCATGCTTCCATTTGGAGCTACCAGCCAGGCTGTATTGACCGGACTCGATCCATTGTATTATCCACCAGCGCTTACCGGACTTAGGGGAGATCACGAAGGATCATACACTAATGCACATAGCAAAGCGCTGGTTAAGAAATCGTATTGGGGACCAACCACCAAATTGAAAGAAGAGTACGACCTGATTGTTGTAGGAGGAGGAATCAGCGGGCTGTCGGCTGCATTTTTCTATCAGCAAGAGCACGGTAAGGATAAGAAGGTACTAATACTGGATAGTCATGCTGATTTTGGCGGGCAGTGCGTCAGGAATGAACATACCATTGGCGATAACACAAGATTGATATTTGGCGGATCACAGACTATAGTAAGTCCACACGCACGGAGTAAAACCACATTAAAACTGTTGAAAGATTTAGGCATAGACCTGGATCGATTAAAAAAGGCCTTTGACGTTGACTTCTATAAAAGGCACAATTTAAGGGCAGTTACTTATTTCAACAAACGAAAATTTGGCGTAGACAAAGTGGTCAAGCATCCCTTTTGTTATTATCAAAGGTTCGTGCAAGGACTCCTGTGTCCAAAGCTATCATACGAAGAGGCAGTAAAACAAACGCCTTTGAGTGAGAAAGGCAAAGAACAGTTGCTTAGTCTGTTACAAATGAAAT
>DQCG01000449.1 GCA_003533825.1 Phycisphaerales bacterium | reverse complement strand
GGCTTGAGCATAGGCCTTTCGATCCTTGATAATAATCGTTCTTATGGCAATATTCAAGGATGCACTGCCGTCGATCCCGATAAGGCCTATACTGCCGGTATAGACGCCCCTGGTGGTCGGCTCGGTTTGGTCGATGATTTCCATCGAGCGAATTTTCGGAGCGCCGGTGATTGAGCCGCCGGGAAACATCGCCCTAAGGACGTCGCAGAAGGTGATTTCCTCGCGAAGCCGGCCGGCCACGGTAGCCACGGCATGAAAAACCGTCGGGTAGGTTTCAATCGTCCTCGGCTGGACGACCGACCTCGTCCCGGGCAGGCAGATTTTAGCGACATCGTTGCGTTCCAGGTCGATTATCATATTCAGCTCGGCCTGCTCCTTTTCGCTACTGAGCAGCTCGCTGAAGTTCTGGACATTGATTTTCTTCGCCCGGTTCGAAGCTTCTCCTGCCTCATCGAGGCGGGGCCGCGTGCCCTTAATGGGCTTGGTTTGGATAACACCGTCGGTAATCGTGACAAACATCTCGGGCGATGCACTGACGATATGAAATCCGCCGGCATCAATGTAAGCCGCATAAGGACTTGGATTATAATGGTTCTGCCAGTGGTAAAGCTCGATCGCGCGGGCGTCGTAATCAGATTCGAACCGCTGCGAGAAGTTTATCTGGTAAACCTCGCCGTCGTAGATATACCGCTTGATTCTCTCGACGGTCCGCAGATAGCGATCTTTGCTCATATTGGAGCGAATCCGGGAGAAATCGACACCTTCAAGGTCGGCCGGTGCAGGCTGCGGCACGCTAATATTTTGAGACTCAGCTAACAAACCCTCCAGAGCGGCAAGCTTTTCATCCGGCCCTTCGGCATCGTCCGGCAGTTCCAGAGTGATCAGCCAAAAACTTCTTTCGAGATGGTCGTAGGCGATGAACCGGTCATAAAAGCACAGCCGAATCAGCGGCAGTCCAATATCGTCGACCGCCGTTGCCGGCAGCCTTTCGATATATCTACCAAGCTCGTAGCTGAAATACCCGATCCATCCGCCCCGGAACAGGCCTTTGGGAAGGCTGTCCCGGCGGCCCATTTCGAGTTCGTATTTGGCCAAAGCCGCTTGAAGTTTTCCGAAAGGATTGTCCTGTCCCGCTCCGAACTGAAATCTCTCTCTCGGCTTCGCGGCCCAGTAGCTGAATCTGCCGGCCCCCGTTTTTGCTGCATTGCCGCCGAGAATCGACGCCGATTCCAACCGGGCGAATATTTCACTGAGACCCGGCAAATTCGACGATGCGCGGATATTTCTACAATGCAACCGACAGACGATACGTCGATCAGTCGCGGCAACTGTTTTAGTTATTGAAGTCCCATTGGTCATATACGGAATTCGATTTGTACCGGGCCTGAATCGGGAGCTTACAATCCGGCCCTTATTTCGGTGTTGTATTGTTTTGACCTGAGCCGGGCTACTTCGGCTCTTTTTTCATCGCTATCATTCCGTGTAGCAATGAATGCATGGCACTGACTGCATATCAAGCCGCACATAGCTGTTATTTGATTCATCTTTTTTCCCTTCTGCTAATCGTATACAGCCACCATCTGACTTTGTTCCGGCGTTTTGATCTTGGCTGTCGCTCGAAATAGATGGTCATCTCCGAACCATCCTCTATTATGATCTTGTACCAGTGTTTACGCAAATACCTTTCGGGGCCGCCGCTTCGACAAGGCCCCGTTTCCTTCCAGGCTTCAAGCACGTCTGCCACGGTATACTCCCTGTTTCTCCACTTAAATCGCCCCGGAAGCCCCGGCTCTCCCCTGGTCATTGCAGCCGTATCGAACGTACCGGCAAGAGGCTCGATTGGCTCGCTGATAAATTCCTCGCTCATAAGCTCATTGTCCCGCTTTGAATTCTTCTATAATCTGCACGCCCGAAGACGTGCCGATCCTTTCTGCGCCTGCGGCTAACATGTCGAGTGCCTGTTTGGCGGTTCGTATTGCGCCGGCGGCCTTTATCTTGCATACCCCTTCACCTTAAAATACTCCTCGGCCTGGGCCACTGTGCCGAAGACTTTTGTCGCCGTCTGCGTTACGAAGACCGAAGGATTCTGCTTTGCCGTCCAGATTACGTAGACTTCTTTTGCCGCTTCGTGGGCGTGCTGGAGCTCTCTTTCGACACCGCTGGAAATAGCGGCCCGTTCATCTTCCATACTCGGGACAAGGCTGATTATCATATCCGCCTGGTCTATCAGCATAAAATCGCGGGCATACGTCTGGCTGTTAATATCTCGCTGGATCTGCCGGACCTCGTTCAAATCCAGCCGGACCTCCCGCCCCAGGACTGTCACCTCGACGCAGTCCAGGCCTTTTTGACTTGCCGCACGGGCTTTTTCCGGCAGGTATGACTCCTCCAAATCGCCGGGGTCAAAGCAGATAAACAATCGTTTCATCAATCGCCGAAATTCGTTAATCTCCTTTTGCACGTTTTCCATATCGACGACGGCGGTCATCGGGAAGCTCAGATACGCCTTTTTGATGCGACCGTCGAAAACAAGCCCGTAAAATGTTTCAGCCGTCTCGACCTCGGCGCCGCGGGCAAGGCAATAAAAGGGAATCGTCTCGTCTATCCCCTTGCAGAGCATTTCCGTGCCGAGAATCTCTTCCTCACGCCAGACAATCAGATCTTTCAAACTGTGCTCGACGGCATGATCTTCGACAAGCCGGGAGTGAAGGGCGACCACGCCGTCTATCAGGCAGACATACATGTCGGCATTGAGCCGGCGCATCTGGTCGAAGTCCACCGCCGGAAACAAACCGTGCCGCCAGCGAAACGTCGCATGAGTATTCACAATGAGATTGGGAGCGTTGCCGGCTTTGGCAATGATATCCTTGAAGACGCTCCGCCGAAGGGAATTGAGCCTTTTCATTGGGATATCCAGAATCTTGCCGGGAGGTATATCGGGTGCCTCGGCATACATCCGGTCGCCGACATTGCACAGCAACACATCTTTCCCCCTCCCGGCGGCAAATTGACAAACCTTCTCAAGGTAGCTCTTCTTATCGACGCCTACCATCCCGGTAACAACAATAATCATATCCAATCCGACCTCAAAATAAACCAATTAACTTATGATCCGCTACGATATACGATAACCATCCGGTTGGCAAATGAATCTTTGCCTAACCTTCCCAAGTGAAATAATAACATCTCGTTTTTAACACATTTTTTTCTTGGAAATTCCGTTTTATATTGTAGATTTAATGTTACATCGCGGATTTACATGGGATTATCAGCTTCCCGGCGGCGAGTTCGTACGTACGGTTGCCTCGGCGCGCAACCGACGGGGGCGAAGTCCGGGTAAACAACTGTAATCCATGCGTACGTGTTGAACCGTGGACCTCGCGGAGTTGTGAGCCCAGCAGACGCGACTCGAACGACCGCAACATCGGTGTGTTATCTGGAAACCATATATACATAGTTGGCAATACAAGAAGGGAGGTATCATAAAATGAGATGTTTCGTTACGCTAAGTGTTGCTATCGCTATGTTGTTTGCCGCCTTCGTCTTGGCTGACAGTCATGAAACGCAAGCCGTCCTTCACAGGTCCGGCGAGCCACCAACGACTGCCAGAATCGGTGTGATGTTGCCGCTGAGCGGCAAGAAGGCACCCATAGGTCTGCAACAGCGACAGGGATTCGAATTAGCGGAGGAAAGATTCAATGCCGATAGCGGGATCAAGGTCAAGTTTCTTTTCGAGGACACCAAATCTGACGCCGAAGTCGGTGAGGCTGGTGTACGCAAGCTCATTGAGCGAGAAGGCGTATCGATTATCTTCGCCTTCCCTTGTGCAATTGTCTACAAAACTCAGCCAATAGCCAACAGGGCCGGAGCTTTGCTGATGGCCTGTAACATGGACCCACGCACGGCCCAAGCATCCCCGCGGACCTTCCGAGTCTTTCCAAACCTGCGACAACAAACGCTTGTAATGCTAAGGTATCTGGGAAAAGGCGATGGAAAACAGGTAGCGGTAATCCGCCTAAAGGAGCCGTCACCGGATTATGCGGTGACAGAATTGCTGCTGCCTGCACTCAAGGCCGAAGGTTGGCAGGTGGTGGCAAATGCGACATGTAGTATGAAGAATCGGAATTATGAAGCTGTCGTGGCACAGGTGAAAGCAGGCAATCCTGATGTGGTCCTTATGTATGTGGACAACGAAGCAGTTCCGGTGCTGTTGAAGTTGCTTAAACAGAAGGCCTTATTGGGCAAAGTCAAGATTGTGGGAGGAATCAGCTTCGCGTTCCCCTTCAAACTGCCGTCTCAAATGCTGGAGGGAATCACTGTTGTTGCCCCGATTTGCGCGTTGTCCGGTCGGTCCAAGCTCGAAACAAGCTGGCTGGGGCAGGAGTTCCGGAAACGCTATAGGAAGCCCCCCCCACATCTTTGCCGCCTTCTGTTTTGATGGTGCAATGCTGGTGGGCCGTGCCTTGAAGGCAAAGGGAGTCCACACTGCAGACGTGCAGGCTTATTTAAAGAGAGTGAAGGATTATCCGGGCGTGACCGGCTTGATAACGTTCGATGAAACAGGTGACGCGAGCGTGGAGTGGGGCGTCGGTGTCTACAGGAACGGAAAGCTCGTGCCTATTCCAGAAAACGAATAGAAGCAGCAGCCCAAGTGGTTTTGATATAACTTACCATGGCAGAAAGCAGGATGAACCGTAACCGTTCTTGGCACTACAGAAAGGATAAGAATTACCAACAAGTAGCTGCAGTTGACGCCGTGCCACGCGCCGCTGAGCTTGCCGTTCGGCAAGGGGATTGGTTATAAGTGGAAGCCGTTATTCAAGTTCAAAATTTGACGCGTAAATTCGGTGACCTGGTAGCAGTGGACCACGTGGAATTCGGAGTTTACCAAGGCGAAATTTTTGGGTTTCTGGGCCCTAATGGAGCCGGCAAGACGACAACTGTCCGCATGCTTACGGGCGTGATCGATCCCTCGGAGGGCTCGGTCACCATACTAGGTCATGATACCCGGAAGGAATCCTTGCTTTCGAGAGAGCACATCGCGGTCGTACCCGAAGAGGCGAACGTATATCTAGATTTCTCCGTCTGGAAAAATCTTATGCTTATGGCGGAATTACACGGCGTGACGCGGGATTGGAGGCGTCGGGAAGCTGAACGCCTGCTTAACACACTCGGACTGGCGGAGAGAAAAAGACAGAAGGCCCGTGAGCTTTCCAAGGGACTCAAACAAAGGCTCATGCTCTGTGCTGCGCTGGTAACCGGTCCGGAAGTGCTGTTCCTCGACGAGCCCACCAGCGGGTTGGATGTTCAGAGTGCAAGGCTGATACTTCAGATCGTCACCGATCTGAACCGAAACGGCCTCACCGTGTTCTTGACCACACACAACATGAGCGAAGCCAGCGAGATGTGCTCTCGCGTAGCGATAATCGACAAAGGGCGCATAGCGGCCATAGACGCTCCGGAGAAGCTGAGCTCAACCATAAGCAGCCGTCAGTACGTCGAAGTGCGCTTCGCTGGTGCAACTCCGGACCATGGCAAGCTCGAGTCCCTGCCCACCGTGTTACAGATAGACTCAGATAATCGCACCTACCGGTTGTACACAAAGATGCCCGGACAGGTGGCGACCCAGATCGTCCAGTTGGCTGACAAGAGTGGATTGGAGATTATGCATCTCAGTACATGCAAGCCGACTCTCGAGGACGTATTTCTTCACTTTACTGGCGGGAGCAGGGAAGGGGGTTCCTGATGACGGCGCAAAGACAAACGGTTCAGACTTGGCGCCGGCAATTGCATGGTACGCTGGTGATTTTGAAGAAGAATGCGCTCCTGTACTACCTCAAACCGCCAGTATTGATCTTTGGTGTTCTGTTCCCAGTGTTTTTCTTTCTTGCATTCAAGATGGGACGCCCTATCGCGCCTGAGAACGTCGTCCCGGGTATGGTTGCCATGGGGCTGTGGTTCACAGCGAGTGCCGTCGGGCCTCTTGTAACCCCATGGGAACGCCGTGCCAAGACCTATGAACGTCTGATTTCCACGCCTGTGTCACTTCACGCGATACTGGCGGGAGACGTGATCAGCGGCCTCGTTTTTGGGACATGTCTTTCACTAGTCCCGGTTCTGCTGGGACTCGTCCTCACAAACGCTTCGGTCGCGAGCGTGCCGTTGCTTGCTGCCGGAATCATTATGAGTGGATTGAGCTTCGCTTCATTGGGCACGTTGCTGGCCGCACCCCCTGCGAGTAATCCCTCCAACATCATGTTGTTGTCAAACCTGGTACGATTACCGCTATTGTTCGTGAGCGGAATATTCCTGCCGATTGGACAAATGCCCCTCTGGGCTCAATGGATCGCACGGCTGTCACCATTATCATATGCAAGTGCAGTAATGTGCTCTGCTTTTGGGCATCCCGCGTTCTTTCCTGTCGGGCTGAGCCTGCTTATGCTTGCTCTGTTTACAGGGGGATTTTTCCTGGCGTCCTGTAAATTCCACAGCATGTGGCGGGCCAAAGGATTATGAGGAAAAACTTGGAAATGGCGAACAATACGCTGTACTTGATTGCCATTTCGCTGCGCTCCATAGCGCCAGGTGAGCCTGGTCGTTAGCCGTCCGAGTGCCACTGTGCAATTCGAAACGTCTGCTGTGAGGTGGAGTACAGGTATGTGCTCGTACTCCTGCTGGGCATAGGATTATGTAGCTGGTTCGGCTATCCCTTCGATCCGATTCACTTCTCGTTGTTCCAACTGCTTGCCGACACTTTTCCCGATAACTCTCAAGAAGAAAAATCATTAGAGGTTTTTCAGTCTCTGCTGCCGGTCGTGATCTTTCAGCGCTGCGATTATTTCCGACATGTCGCCGGCCAGCACCTTGTCGAGGCTGTAGAGCGATAAGTTAATTCTGTGATCCGTGACTCGATTTTGCGGGAAATTATATGTCCTGATTTTCTGCGACCTGTCACCTGAGCCGATCATGCTCTTTCGCTGTGAATCGCGCTCTGCCCTATTTTTGCTCTGGTAATATTCGTAAATCCTGCTTCTCAAAACCCGCCATGCCTTGGCGCGATTTTTGTGCTGGCTCTTTTCATCCTGCATATGGACGGTAAGTCCGGTGGGGATATGCTCGAGTTTGATTGCGCTGCTGACCTTGTTGACGTTTTGCCCGCCCGGACCGCTGGACCTGCTGACGTGCTCGACAACATCATCGGGCGCGATTTCGATGTCGAGCTCTTCCGGCTCAGGCAATACGGCGACCGTCGCCGCCGAGGTATGGATTCTGCCCTGGGA
>DQCG01000533.1 GCA_003533825.1 Phycisphaerales bacterium | reverse complement strand
CCGGTAGCAGTCCGGCGGGAAGTGCTGTGGATGCTTTCGGAAATCGGCGGACGTATTTCCATCAAGCCTATCGCCGGGCTGATGAGGAACAAGAACCTGCGCGAGGACGCCCGAATGGCGCTCGAGCGTATCCCCACCAAGAGAGCCGTGGCTACTTTGAAAACCGCCTTCGAGAAGGCGCCCGAAGACTTCAAGCCAAACATCGCGCAGTCGCTGCGAAAACGCGGCGAAGAAGTGGCCGGCTATCCGTGCCAAAAGCTGGTGCCCACGAAAAAAACGGATGTCAAACCGTTATAAAACAAAGTGTGGCAGCCTCAAGCGTAGCTTGGGGATGGCAAAAGTAGTCCGACCATCCCCAAATCCTTCGGATTTGAGGCTGCCACCCGGGATTGAACTATATCCAAAAGCAGAAAGGTGATAAACGATGAAAAAGTCAAACAAACTCAACAGGCGTGAATTTCTGGCGGCCGCCGGAGCAGCAGCGGTGAGCATGCCTTACCTGATACCGTCCGGCGTTTTAGCTGCACCCAGAAGAATCGGCGCAAATGAAAAAATAACCATGGCGCATATCGGCGTCGGCGGCATGGGCGGCGGCCACCTGCGTGACATGGTACGGCGCCGCGATAGAGGCGAGGTCAATATCGCCGCGGTCTGCGATATAGATAAGAACCGCCTGGTCAATGCGTTAAAGGCGGCCGGGCCCGGCGTAGAACCCTATCACGACTACCGTTATATCCTGCAGCGTAAGGATATCGACGCGGTGGTAATCGCCACGCCCGACCACTGGCACGGGGTCCAGATGGTTCATGCCGCCGAGTGTGGTAAACACGTTTACGTAGAAAAGCCGGCCTGCTGCACCATCGAGGAAGGCAAGGCAATGGTCGCCGCGGCGAAGGAAAACAAGGTTTCTGTCCAGGTCGGCTCTCAGGGCCGCTCCCAGCCGGAAGCCTACCTGGCGCATCGCTACTTAGTCAACGGCAATATCGGCCACATCAGCCGGGTCGATTGCTTCCATTATCCGAGTCCCGAGGACAACAACCCGGTTCCCGACAGCGATCCGCCGGCCGAGCTTGACTGGGACATGTGGCTGGGGCCGCTTCGCTGGAGGCCGTACAACAAGAAATACTGTCACGGCGTATTTCGCTGGCTGCTGGAATCGGGCGGCGGGCAGATTCGCGACCGCGGCGCGCACGTGATGAGCTGCGCTATGTGGTGGATGGGCGCCGACGGCACCGGCCCGGTGACAGTCGAGGCAACGGGCACAGCACCAAAGAAGGGCCTCTGGGACAGTGCCGTGCTGATGGACGTGACATATACCTTCAAAAATCCCGACTGGGTTCTCACATGGCGGCAGATGCCGAACAATAAGCTTCCGAAGGCCGAAGAGCGGACCGGCAAGGAGCCGGGCGGCAAAATCAGCAGGCCCGGTTATGGAGCAATCTATCGAGGTGACAAAGGCGAGTTCATCCACTGGGGCGGCGACGGCGGAACATGGGCTGAGAAAAAGGCCCGTCAGTGGGAGCTGCCCGCCGGCGGTAAAGATGTCTATAAAAGTCCCGGCCATAAAGAAGACTGGTTCAAGGGTATCAAGACCGGCGAAAAGACGATTATGAACATCGAAGCGGCAGCGGGCGTAGCCAATTTGTGCGTTCTGGGCAACCTTTCTTATGTCCTCGGCCGCAAGCTCGAATGGGACCAGGCCAAACAAACGATAGTCGGCGACCAGCAGGCGCAGCGAATGATGTCCCGGCCGCAGAGACACCCGTATCATTTGTAGGAGTATATCAGTGGGCCTGCGGGCCTTCGACGATTGTCTCGGTCGGGCCAAGCAGCTTGTAGCGTATGCCTCGCCAGCAGATGGTCCGTCCAAAGGCCGATGAGATAATAAACAGCAGCAGAAGAAACGACCAGAGCCAAAAGGCGAGAACGTCGGTGGCGTAGGCGACTCTCATCGCCCGGTATTCGCGTTCGAGCAGCTTGCCGGCCATTCTCTGGCGCAGGATTGCCCGGCTGAGTTGACTGACGAAAAACACTACGGGGACCGCTGCAAAAAGCGGCAGGTTTTCATTTTGAATCGCCCCGGCGTAAATCGCCAGGCCGGCACCGGCCCATATACCAAGTATCGAATAGAGACTGCTGACCAATCCGAACCACCAGGTCTTCGGGGCACTGACGCGGGTAATCAGAAATTGCCGCCGGCCGAATTCGAAGAGCTTTCGCCACGTGGTGACCTCGTGTGAAGCTACCAGGCAGGCGGGGACGAATGCCACGATCAAGCCGGCCTTCTTGACGGCACAGCTTAGCGATAAATCATCGCTGAGTGATTTTGGCCAGATTTTATCGAGCCCGAGCTCGCGGAAGACGTCAACGCGGATAGCCATCGACCCGCCCCATGCCTGATTGAAACGGGTATTGCCGAGCAACTGGGCAACCTTGGCGTTCATCGCCGACAGAGCCAGGCTGGCCGGATTGTTTTTCTTCGGGACAAACCAGCGATAACCGCTGGCGGCGCCGATCTTCGACTGTCGAAGCGGATAAACGAGGTGACTTAGCCAGTTGCCGTGAACACAAACATCGGAATCGGCAAAGGCCAGAATGTCGATGTCATCGTCAATTTTTTCATAACAATACAGGAGATTATGGATTTTTTGACTGCATGTTTGCCCCGGTCCGGCAACAAATACCTGCACATCCTGAGCTTTTGAGCTTTGGCTCAGCCGGTCCTTCAGCCCGCATAATTCGTTGTAGGCCGGGTCCGACTCGTCGCCGACAACAAACCATAACAGATAATTCTCATAGTCCAGGTTAAAAAATGAGCTGATATTTTCCTGAAAAGCCGAATCCAGACCCTTACACGGCACAATCAGAACCGTTCGCGGCCTATACCATAAACGTTCTCTCTTGTACTTTCGAACGGCGAAGCGATGGTTTTTATATGTCTGGAGCAAAAACAGTAATTGTGAGACGATCGCCGCCAGGGCTATGTAATAATACCAATCCATCATGAGTCAATGCTTTTATGAGTAAATGCGCCAACAAATCCACCCACTTACTCTTCTACTTCCCTTTATTGCAGTCGAGCATCACTTCAAGATACGGAAGCCAGCGGCACGATTAATTCGAGGAGCTGCTCAACAGTGTAAGATTGTACCAGATCGATTGGAATCAAACAGCCGTGATTGTGGTTGGAGGCAATAATAATAAGATTCTCACCGGCCCGGCCCCATCCCTGCTCTTGCGGCTGATGACCGAGAATGAAAACGTCGATATCGAACATCCCGGCCATTTTATCAAGCATCGCCTGGCTGTGTCTTCTTCCCCATGTCAGCAGATAAGCCGAGCCCGGCCTGACCACATCGTTGATCTTCAGTTGCCTGTCCAAAATCTTCGGATCGAACTTTTCGACGAAACGGTCGCCGGGCAGTGAATGTGACATCCATATCCGGTTTTCGGTTTTGACCGCCAACGGCTGCGAGAACAGATATTGTTTTATCGCCAGATCTACGTCCGCACCGGCCTTGCCGAATTCCCGCTCCAGAGCCATACGCATCGCACGGTTCATTTCTCTGCCGTCCTTCATCACCTCACTGCTGTTGATGGAAGCGGTATCATGGTTTCCCATTATAATATGGACGCGGTCGGGAAAGCTCAATTTATAACGTACAACGTCAAACAAAAGCCTATACGACAAACAACCCCCGAGCGCATCTTCCGGGCCGCCGTGTATAATCTCCTGGAGAACGACATGCCTGTCAGGATTGTTGGCCAGATCGGCAAAGGCAACTATTCTTTCGAAATTTCGACAGTGTCCGTGAAGATCGCCCGTTACAATCAGGCTGCCCTCGGCGGGCAAAGAAATCAGATTATCACGCCGATACTTATCCGTGTTGTTGGCTTCTATGCCCTTGTTCAGTAAATCAACTATTGTTTGAGGCATTTTTATTCGTTTTTATCTTGCCCCCAAATATACTGTGCACCATCAGGTCCAGCCTTGATGTAACCTCTATCATATTACGCGGGCGTTTTACAGGATCGTTCTCAATACAATCCATCACGAGTTTTGAGATCCCTATGGGCAGTAGTGGTTTGAGTTCGTGAGGAGCCCGGCGCGGTTTTGTAACGGGCAAGCCGAATTTGTTCTTTTTAGGTATTAAAGTCGGGGCGTGTTTTCCGGTAAGGGCCCAGTACATCATCGCACCAAGGTTAAAGATGTCCGTCTTCGGGCCGAGCGGTTTGCGCTTAACCTGTTCGGGAGCGATATAATCGGGGGTGCCCTGGATTCTTTGCTTGACCGTCCCGATCTTGCAGCTCTGGCCGAGGTCTATAATTTTAATTGAGCCGGACTTGTCCATGAGGATATTGTTGGGCTTTATATCACAATGAACAAATCCGTGCTGATGCATCGCGTTCAGCCCGCTTGCGACCATCCTGAAGACAAGCAGTACGTCTCCCAGGCTCAAAGTGGGGCAGTCTTCGAGGTTCTTGCCGTCAAAATATTCCATTGAAAGCAGCATCTCTTTTACTCTGAACATACTGCGTATTTTTCTTAGATCATAGCACTTTCGGACGCAGGGATTGTCTATTTGCTGAGCAACCTTATATTCGGTCTCCACCTGCTCGAATATTCTGGAGTCCTCCGGCTTTTGAAAAATAACCCGTTTCAGGGCAACTTGCGTACCATCTTCTTCGTCGGAAGCCAAATAAATCGTGCTGCGAGCACCGGTTCCGATGCGCCTTAATATAGTAAAACCGCCAATATCGAGTATATCCTTCGCCATACTGTCGATAATAACCTAAAATTTAGTTGAAAATCGGTATTTCACCCTATTGCGTTTAGATGCGCCAGAGGGGCCTTTTGTTCGTATAATTAATTCAATCAGCAAAAAGACCCTATTTATATAGGACGCAATACCATCCAAAATACTAACAAATCTCTTAAAAACACAAAAAACTACCTTTATATCGAACGTAAGACCGACTTACTTAATTACGACAAAGCCGGAAGTATACAATAGAATCGAGCACTCATCCAGTATTAGTGTGATTTTTCATAATATCAGCTAAAAAAAGAAGTCCTTGACAAAGTTTTTGGAATTTGGATAATACCTCAATTGAATTGGACGAAAACAGTTCTTGGAACGCAAGGTGTTAATACCGTCCGGTTCATCGGGATTCCCCGATAGCTCAATTGGTAGAGCGAGCGGCTGTTAACCGCTAGGTTGTAGGTTCGAGTCCTACTCGGGGAG
>DQCG01000171.1:6712-13106 GCA_003533825.1 Phycisphaerales bacterium | reverse complement strand
AGGTTAAGCTCAAATGGGACTCCATGCCCGCGGTTTGTGTAGTCATGGCCTCAGGAGGTTACCCGGGCGATTATCAAAAGGGCAAAAAGATAACCGGCCTGGAACAGCTCGGGCAGCTCGAAAATGTGATGGTATTCCACGCAGGCACAAAGAAACAAAATGGAGATATTGTTACCAACGGCGGCAGAGTCCTGGGTGTCACTGCGATTGGCCGGACAATTGCAGATGCAAAGACACGGGCATATCAAGCTGTAGATAAAATAGAATTCGAGGGTGCTTATTACCGGCGGGATATTGCAGATAAGGCCATCAAGGGAACCGATTATTGATAAATGATGATTGATTATGACCCCGCTCAAGACTCAAAAACGAACTTTCAAGACTATAATTGGCTTGCTCGTTACAGCATTGATTTTGGCCCCTCTTTTGTGGATTTTCTATGTTGAGATGGGCCGGGTTCTGTGTTACGTCGCCATACGACAAATTGCCGAGCTGACCAATACGAAGATAAGAACGGGATCGGTTAATTTTTACACCAACGGTTCGGTATTCATTGAACAGCTTGTAATTAACCCCAAAATACAAAACGGCCGCGACACTATACTCAAAGCTAAAGCGGTGTATGGACAATTCAGTATAGGCAGCTTGCTTATACTACGGCCAAGGTTGAAGGTCATAGATATCGACGATTTCGTCTTCAACGCACAATACGATTTGGACACGGGCTTCTCGAATTTATCCGGCATAAAAATCGAACAGCACAAGAAAATCCCTGGTAAAATGCCTCGCATTACTCTCAAAGCGGGGACGCTGCAATATAGTAAGATTTCAAACGGACGGGCGCAAGTCGCTGTTTCAGTACCTATCAAGGCGAACTTCGGGCTCGATCGAAAATCGGAAGAGGGCTACAGATTTGATATAACGACGGCTGCGATGTCTTCCGGTTTCGTCAAGAGCCGTTTGGATGGATTGTGGAAACCGGGTATCGTGACGATTAATGGCGGAATTTCATCCGTAGATGTGCCCCAGCTCGAAATGGCATGGATAATAGATGTGCTGGCCGCTGAGCTCAAATATGACCGGAACAATGATTTCTTACTGAAGCTGAGGATACCCGATTTGCAATCGAGACGCAATGCATCACTTGACAGCCTTGCATCGGTCGGGCCGGTTCTTCTGGGCAAGTCCGGTCTGTTTACCGCTCTGCAGGCATTTTTGGACGGATACCAGCCTCGGGGTCTGGTAGATGTCGAACTTGAGGTGTCGGGGAATTTAAACAGCCTGAGCGAAAGTACGATTGCAGGTCATCTTTCTTGTAAGGATGTCGCATTTTCCTACTACAAGTTTCAGTACCCGATAGAGCATCTGGCCGGTAAGATCGATTTTACTACAAACAGCGTGAAACTTAATAACCTGAGCGGTAAGCACGGTGATGTCGAGTATTTCTTTGACGGTTCGTGCAAGAACTTCGGGCCGAATATTGAGTACAATATCCGGATTACGAGTGATAAGGTCCCTTTCGACAGTGATTTATATGATGCACTGAGCACAAAACAGAAAAAATTCTGGTCAGCTTTCTCCCCCACCGGACATGCGTCGGTAAATCTCCTGCTAAAGCGACAGTCAGAAATGTACAAAGAGGTAGAACTGACGGTTGGACTAAACGACGCCGAAGCCGCATACAGTCAATTTCCTTATCAATTAAAAAATCTGACCGGTAACCTTTTTTTCAATAAAAACAAAGTAAAGTTTTTGAATGTCGTTTCACGGGTAAGCGAGAGTAAGATAACCCTGGACGGCGATGTAGAAACTCGCGGCGACGATCAGCCGCCGATATATGATTTCGAAATTGAGACAGATAACATTCCGCTGGATATAAATCTGGAGGCCGCATTAACGGAGAAACAGAAGAATTTATACAGAAAATATTGTCCCGTCGGCATTGCTGACGGAAAGATAATGATATCGACACAGGATTCCGGGCCTGCGGATTTTACTGCCGATTTGTCTTTCAAGAATGCCTCTTTGAAGTCGGATCAATTTCCTTTTCCTATCTCCGATATAACAGCAAAGGCCGTTTTCACTCCTCATTTGATAACCGTTAAAGAATTCTCGGGTAGCTACGGCGGGGATTCGGTTTCCTCGACCGGCCAAATCCATCTGGATCAGGAATACCGGCAATCCCGTTATCAACTGGCGATTAAGCTGGAACAGACTCTGTTAAACGACGACTTGTTTAATCTGCTGCCCGACTCAATGGGAAAAATAATCTCGGAATTAAAACCGGACGGAAGGATCAATCTCATCGCCGATATAAACAAAGAAGGCCTTGCCGAACCTGTTGATTACAGCATAACTGTAGAGTGTCTGGGCGACAGTGTCACTATCCCGAAGTTTCCCTATCCGCTGAAAGATATAACCGGCACCTTAACAATAAAAGATAATAGCATCAAGCTCAAGGACATTGCCGCGACCATAGTAGATAATGTCCCGGCAACAGAAGACGACGCGACCGTAATACTAAACGGAGAAGCAATCCTGGCCGACAATACCTTAAGCGGCATTCACTTGTATCTAACGGCCAAAGACATTTTCTTCGACGATCGCCTAAACCTCATCCTGCCCGAACGTGTTCACTCCCTGTACAACAGGCTCTTACCTGCAGGACGTTTCGATTTGGATCTTGAGAAGATAGGCCTTTCCCGCGTAGATGACGGCTGGAAATCAATTGATTTTGCCGGCGATATCATTTTTAACGATTGCAGTCTCGAAATAGACGGCACCAAAACCGAATTGAACGCAGCCTTAAAAACGGAAGGCATTTACCAAACCGGAGAAGGCTTAAGCAGCTTCCAGGGCGCCTTCGACGGCGGCACTATTAAAGTTAAAGGCAAATCATTCACCAACCTTAAAGCGGACATCCTGTATGACCCGAACTCGCAGAACTGGTCAACCAAAGATTTAATTGCCGATTTCTACGGCGGAAAACTAAAAGGTAAATTCGAACTCAAACAGCCCGTCGAGCAGGCCGGAGAATACGTACTGGAAACAGGTTTTGATAATGTTGACTTAAAACAATTTCTCTCGGACGCAAAATCAGGCAAAACTCCTGAAGAGGGCCATACGAGCGGGAAAATGAACGGCTCGTTAAGCCTCAATGCCAGGCTCGGAGACAGTTCTTCACGTATCGGTACATGCAGGCTCTCAATAAGCGACATGCAGGTGGGCAAACTTTCACCGCTATCCAAAATTCTGCAGGTACTACAATTATCGGGGCCGGAAGACTACGCTTTCGACCGGATGTATGTCGATTCTTACATTAAGCAGGACGGACTTTTTGTAGAGAACCTCGACCTTGCCGGCAAGAGCCTCGCCTTTTCCGGCTCCGGCTCGATGGACCTGAAAAGCCAAAGTATCAACCTCGCTCTTACCGCACGTGGAAAGCGTCTTGCCACCGACGATCCTTCGATTTTCCAGTCGTTAACCGAGGGACTCGGCCAGGCGGTTGTCAGAATGGATGTCACCGGAAACTTCCACGACCCCAAGGTGACGACCAAACCCCTGCCCCTTCTCGAACAGACACTAAATATCTTCGGCTCCAAGCCGGACAAATAAAATTTGCGAACCCTTCTCTTACGTCCCGCCGCCTGCTATATTTGCGAATACCCCGTCGGGCGAAGAATTATATCGGTGATATTGGATACGGTATCCCTGTACTCGGGATTAGTCCTTAGCTTCTTCCACTCAGGATCGCCGCCGAACACCTTCCATTTCGCATCCCGGTCTACAAGGTCGTCGAAGACAAGCATATAAGTAAGGTTGGGCATTTTTGGCCCGATTAAAGTCTCGCCGAAGAAGACCGGCTGCAATCCTGTCTTAAGAAAAACCTTAATCTCGCCGCCCTCGTTGAACATCTCGATTTTTTTCTTTGCGGCCTTGATGCTGTGACTCTCGTAAGTGCGAAGCTCGAAAATACGAGGCTTCTTTTCCGGCACGCGAAGCTGCGGCAGACCCTTAAACGCCACCATCAACGAACTTTCCATCCGGACATACGCCGGTTCGGACAGCGAGGTATTGATAAAATCGGCATTGCGATATTGGTCATCGGCCATAAGCATCGAGGCCGAATTTGCTACCGTATCCAGCGACTTATGCACCATGAGCACGTAAAGTGTAGGGCTGTTGGGTCCGTACATCGTGTTAAAGACGCCGACCGGCCCGATTCCTATGTGGTTCATCGCCGGGATTCCAACCTTTCGCAGAAAATCGCCGACCAGCCTTTTCTTCGAGCCTACGTTAAGATGGTATTGCCTGAACTCGAAGTATTCCTGTTTATCGTTGCCGCTGTCGGCAGCCGCCGTAAATGAACTCACTCCCGCTATCGATGCAAAACTTGCCGCCGTCAGGAAGTCTCGTCTTTTCATTTTCAATTTCTCCATTTGGTTATTATGTACGGTTTTATCTTGATTTCAACATGATCCGTACAATACTCGAAACTGTCCGTTCCGTCAATGTCCCGGATTGTTCGCTTTAGCGATTAATGATATATAAACGCATTTATATTACAAACCGGCAACAAAGAGGCGGTGGGGCAGTTGAAAAAGCTCCTTGAGTTCGTTGAGCTCAAGGAGTCAAACCGAGGGAAAAATAGTTCACTCCGATTCCGGGACCTTTTGGAAAAGTAAACCCTCGCCGGGATTGCCTTCGGGATCGAAGGGCAGCTTGAAGTCATGATACTTCTGGGTATTCACGACATACTCAGGAAAGCTGAGCCGTTCGGCCCACCACAACTGACCGTCCTTCGAGATCGAACCGATGAAAAAATCCCGGCTCCTGCCGTGTAAGATGTTGTCGCCGAGTTCGACACGAAATTGGTCTATTACGATTTCAACGATTAGTTCCCGGCTTTCCTGAGAGTATTGGACGGTCCACGTGCCTGGTTTGTATACTCCTTCGCCGCCCAATTGCGTGGGCACGGTGGTTACTCGTCCCGGCTGCATTCTTGTCCTGCCGAGACTGATTATCGCCGATGAAATTGATCCGTCCGGCTCAAATACGAACTCCCAGCCCCCTTCGTCGGCTCTCCATGTGCCAACGAGAAAATCAGGGAATTGACCGTCGCCGTCGATGATTACTTCGATTGCCCGTTTGTTCCCGGCGGAATTCCGGCAGCCGCTGAGTGCGGGAACGAATAAAACGCAAACCAGCATTACCGCTAATCGTTTCATAAACCGAATTTTAGGAGACCTCGATATAAGCTGCAAGGCAAAAAAAAGAGGCAAGCCTTTCGACTTGCCTCCCGGCTAACTAATTTGTTGGCCTTGGCCAAGGCTAACATTTTACCTGCGACGACGCAGGAACAGACCACCAAGACCGAGCAATAGAATGGTCATCGGCTCGGGAACAACCGTTACATCCACTAATGCAGCGGGCACGTCAAACTCAGGATCGACGAACAGCGAAATCCTGGCGATGTCGCCTACGGATCCGACGTAATCGAAACTGAACTGGGAACCTGCGGCTACGGCAGGAACTCCTCCCGGGCTCGTTGATGCAGAAAGCTCAAATCCGGTCCCCCAGCCAGCCTCTTCATAGGCCGAAGCAACGCCCAAATCACCTGCTGCGTCCAGCTTTACGGCGTTCTCCAATACTCCGGCACCTCCTTCTTCAACAATAATATAACCCAGCCAACTGGAAGAATCCTCGCTTACTACGGTAATTGTGGTCTTTACATCAACTTCAAAAGAGTCACCTTCCTGGTCATCGACTTTGATGAGCATAGCGTTCGCAGCCGATGCCAGTCCAAGAACCAAAATCAAAACTAACATTTTTCTCATCATCTTCTCCTTTCATTTCGTCGAAAAGATACGATCTATTTGAAATATCCAGGTCTCTAACTTTAAATCTACCAATTGATGCGGCTCCGAATCCTGGTGCGTTACGGACAGTCAGGAGCCGGACTATCGGCAGCCTGCCAGTTGGCAATCAAGATGTCCAGGTCGTTGGTCGATACACGATATTTCTGCTTACCCTGGGACAGATGATCGAAATCGGCACAAATCAAAGGAACGTCACCAACAGTCTGGCCTTCAATCTGAGCAAAGCTTTTGTTCCAGGCTGCAATCAGAACGTCCAGATCGTTGGTTGATACCCAGTATTTCTGCTTGCCCTGAGATGCACCATCGGCGTCGCCGTGGCACTGTCTCGCGTTAATACTGGCGATCCAGCAATCGGGTTCTCCTACGGCCTGCCATTCATCAGGCTGCGGGCCCGTGTAGCTGCCGGCACCACCGATTTGAATATCTGTTGCACCGGCCAGATCCACAGTTGCTTCCGAGGCATCTTCCAGCACCACGTTGCCGCGGGTCGCGTTCGTAGCGACAGTAACTTTGCA
>DQCG01000171.1:0-6622 GCA_003533825.1 Phycisphaerales bacterium | reverse complement strand
GGGTGTGTAACCCTCTACTGACCAATCACTGACCTCACCGGTCGTAGCATCGACGGTAATGTAGCGACTGAAGTTTGCCGGAAATATGCCATATCCGTTGTTGTCATCGCCGACTGCAAAGTCGCTAATTGCATCAATAGTACCTGCATCAACCGTGATATCCAGTGCGAAAGCCCTGACCAGCTCGGTTCCCGAGTAGTCGATAGCGGCTTTACCGTCGCCAAGATCTGTCACGGTGATAGCAACACTTGCCCAGGCCGGAGTAGCTAATAAGACCACAACCAAAGCAAGAATTATCTTTTTCATAATACAACTCCTTCCTTTCCTTCTTCTTTTTCCTCTTTGCAGAACTACACAATCTGCATTGTCTTGGTTTTGTTTCCTGCCTGACAAAACATTAGATTCGCTTGTTCAATTCATCATGTATAGACATTTAGCTCATTAAACAATGCGATCCGACCGGCAGGAACTGCCGGAAATAAATATAATTAATCCCTTCCTTTGCCTTCTCCTTTCTCGCCTGCGGGCGGAACATCGTGCAGAAACATAAGCACAGGTTTCTATTGGTGAAGATCAATTTTATCGTAACACAAGTTTCGCCTAACTTCAAGCAGAAAATGCCAAAAAACAAGTTTTTTTTGTGATTTTACAGTTCATATATGCAAATTTGGCGTCTCTATGGTAATGTTTACGTCATGTATAATATTCTGAAAGGAAGACTATTATTTGTCAGACTATGTTTGCTGGCGGCCGCCTTACTCCTGCTTGGTATTGGGATAGCCACTATTTATTCTGTTGGCCATCCTGTAGAGCAAAGTCCCGATAGCCAAATCGAGAATTTAAGTAATAAATGGGAAAAACAGGTCGTATTTGCCCTGGTTGGATTGACTGGCTTTATAGTCGTTAACTTAATAAATTACAGACGTTTAGGTTCGATAAGCTACTGGCTTTTCGCCGGTGTGCTCGTTCTGCTGGCAGCTTTGCTCGTAAGCAAGTATGTCGTAGTCCTGCCTTTTGCAAAACCTATAGCCGGTACATATCGCTGGATATGGTTCACTGTTGGAGGCCGTCAGTCGCCGTCGGCTCAGCCCTCGGAGTTTTGTAAGCTGGCGTATATTCTGGCCCTGGCATGGTACCTGCGATACCGTAGCAACTACAGGAATTTCAAGGCACTCATCGGACCATTTGCCCTTACGTTGCTACCGATGATTCTTATTCTGCCCGAGCCGGATCTCGGGACAGTATTGTTAATGATGCCGATTTTATTCACAATGCTGTTTGTCGCCGGGGCCAAGGTTAAGCATTTTCTGATTATTATCTTTATGGCTATTCTGGTTAGCCCGTTGCTATGGTACAAAATGGAGAATTACCAGCGAGCCAGAATAAGCAGTGTGTTTTTGCAAAACGCCTGGATTCGTGAGAAAGCAGAGCAACATCCGGCCTTTGGCAGGTTTCTCGTGGGCAGAAAATTCAGTACGAAAGAATGGAAGAATGACTGGGGATACCACCTGATCCGATCTAAATATGCTATCGCCTCCGGCGGGATAAATAGCGCCAAAGGGTATGGTTTCAGAAGAGGGCCCTTTATCAAATACAACTTCCTGCCCGAAAGGCACAACGATTTCATCTTCGCCGTAGTCGCCCATCAATGGGGATTCTGGGGCTGTCTGGGTTTGCTCGGGATTTATGTTCTTATTATAAGCTGTGGACTGGAAATCGCGGCGAACAATACCGACCCGTTCGGCAGATTACTTGCCGTCGGTATTGTCGCAATGTTCGTCGTGGAAGTTCTCATCAATGTGGGCATGACTGTCGGTCTTATGCCGATTACAGGCTTGACTTTACCACTGGTTAGCTACGGCGGCTCAAGCCTGGTGGTTAGTATGGCTTCCGTGGGTCTGTTAAATAATGTTGGGCGGTGCAGGCCGTTTAGCCTGGCACGCAAAACGTAACTGCTCATCTACCAGCCTTGAAAGGAGAATAAGGCAGCCGGATATGATAAAAGGATTTAGACAAATTGCTTCTCTGACAGTGATTAGCAGGATATTTGGTATGCTCCGGGATATGGCGTTTGCCTATTTCCTCGGCGCTGCCGGCCTGATGGACGGTTGGGTGATAGCATTCAAAATCCCCAACCTGGCAAGGCGGCTTTTCGGAGAAGGAGCGGCATCCTCATCGCTGATACCGGTATACAGCGAACAACTGCAGAAAGACCCCGAAGCGGCAAAGAAACTGGCTTGTACCGTGGTTACGGTAATCTTCATAATCCTGGCCGGGCTCGTTCTGCTTGGCGAGGGGATTATCTGGAGCTATTACAGGTTTTTCAGCATCTACCCGGGTACAGACCTGAAGCTGACGCTCAGCGGAATAATGCTGCCTTACACGATTTTGATTTGTGTCGTAGCTATTTTAGCCGGGATACTCAATGCGCACAGGCACTTCGCTATGCCGGCGGCCGCACCGATTGTGCTGAATATTTTTATCATCAGTTCGCTTTGTATCGGCGGATGGGGCTTTGGGATACAACCGGGCAGTCTGGTCTTTGTAGTTGCCGCAGCGGTCCTTGTTGCCGGGCTGGCTCAGCTATTTATGCAGCTTCGGCCGCTGCGGGCAAGGGGAGTCTATATTCGTCCGGCCTGGCAGGTCAGATCGGAGGCGTTCAAGAAAATTATTATCCTCATGGGGCCGATGATTCTTGGTTTGACGGTCACACAAATCAACACACTGGCCGACGATTTTATCGCTTTGTGGTTTTCAGGTTCACAGGAAAAGGGAGAAATCTTCTCACTGTTCGGCAGAGAAATCAGGTATCCGATGTGGGAAGGGGCGGTCTCTCAGCTTTTTTATTCGCAGCGGCTTTATCAGTTTCCGTTGGGAGTATTGGGTATATCTCTGGCCACTGCGATTTTCCCCGTAATGAGCGCCGAAGCGGCAAGAAAAGATTTCAACGCCCTGGTCAAGACTATTTCACGCGGCATCCGAGCCGCTGTTTTTGTCGCGCTGCCCGCGACCGCAGGATTATTACTGGTGCGCAACCTGGTGGTTTCGGTTATTTTCGAACGAGGACGGTTCACAAGCAGTGACACGACTCTCACGGCAGGGGTGCTTTTGTTCTATTCGCTGGGGTTGTGCGGCTTTTTTGCCCAGCAGGTCGTCACGAGGGCCTTCTATTCGATGCAGGATTCCAAAATGCCTGCCCGAAGCGCCCTGGTAGCGGTGTGTGTAAATATTATCCTTAACCTGACACTGATATGGTTTATGGGGACGGCCGGGTTGGCGCTTTCAACGGCGCTGTGTTCCTATTTGCAGGTTGTGATTCTTTTGCTTGCGCTTCGCAGAAGGTTCGGCTCTTCGGTATTGGATAACATGTTGGCTACGCTGATTAAAACACTTACGGCAACGATTCTTATGTGGATGGCCGGGCAATGCTTGTTGTATCTATGCCGGGGGCTGCCCGACGGCACAGGCTTTGATGTTTTGAGGCTTGCTGTGGTTGTGCCAACGGCGGCGGTGGTTTATACGGTGGCCGCAAAGTTGCTGCATATCGAGATGCTTTCTTTATTTTCCGGCAAAAAGCCATAGATGTAACTTGACATATAAGGATTTAAGGGATATATAAATTTCATTACATAAAATTATTGTTTTGCCATTATTTCTAAGGCTAAAAGGGCGGGGATGCCGAACTATGCTGATGCAAAGTACTGTTTCTTTTGCATTTTCACGGGAGAAACAAATGCTTAAGAGAACACCTATCCTGGTGCTTTCGGCACTTCTTTTTTGTTCCGTATCGGTCTGTGCTCAGGGATTAACGGCAGCGAATACCAGCCTGTTAGCTCCGATAAACACAACAAGCTCATCGCCGGAACCGGGACAGTTGTCTTCACCATCTATTAGCCGGAAATTTTATGAAATAGCTTATGAGCTTGCCAATTCAGAAGATGCCGCAGGGTCCAAAGTCGAACAGGCGCTCGTATTCTTAGCCGCTTCGATGAAACTCGATAGTGACGCCAAGGGCATCCGGCCTCTGATGATTGAGTTTGCCTGCCGGGATCCGGAGCGGGACTATACCAACCTTGTATATGGTTTACTTATTGACTATGTAGATGAATTCGCAGACCTTGAGGTGGCAAAAAAGGCAGTCGGTTATTTGCTTGGACGGGCTAACTCCCGTGAGCAACGTGAGAAGTTTCTCGAACAGATGCTGGAGACTCTGGGCAGTAAGAACACAATCCTGGCTTCCGAGCTGGGCACTATGCTTGGCCTGTTGAAAGCTGAAAAAGCCGATTATGATGCTGCTGAGTTTTATCTTATGCAGGCCTATAAGAACAATAGATATAACTGGTTGGCCTTTGCCAGGCTGGCGGAGATAAAGCCCGAACGGATTGGGCCGGCAATATATCTTGAACGATTAAGATTAGCATTGCGTGAGAATCCATCGGACATCGAAGCTGCCATTGTCTTTGCGGAGCAAGCCGAACAATTCCAGCTTTACGAGATATCTACAGCTATTTATGAATACTGCGCCGACTTGTTTAGTTATCTTTACCCTTCGGGAACACTGCCGGCTCGCATCTATCTTCCCTGGGCGATTAGCAGCTACAATTCGAGGCGAAATCAATCCAAATGCCTTGAAATCGCCAAGCGTGTCCGGCGAGAAGGTGGGTTTGACCTGCGCCTGGAGGCGATTGCAGGTAAAGCAGCAATTAAAATGGGCGACACCGAACTGGCAACTCTTATATTCCAGGCCATTGAAGAAAAAACCCGGCGGCTGATAATGCTGCAGGATTCGAACCAAAGTTCGATGGGATCGGGGAACCTGGACGACACTAATTCACAGCAATCCTATACCCAACAGTTTGCCTGGTTTTATTGTTTTGTCCTGCCGATACCGGCCGAAGCGGTCAAGTGGGCTAACATCGCTTATAAGGCTGACAACTCGCCTGTTACGGCTGCTGTGTTGGCGTATGCGCTTGTGATGAATAAAGATATCGAGTGGGCCAAGCCGCTTATTAATAATTTTGAGCTTACTCAAATCTCGGAATTAGCACAGGCTCAGATCCAACTGGCCGAAGGCCAAAATGACCAGGCAATTCAGACTCTAACCTCAGCGATTGCCAGGGACCCCGGCTCGTTCGCAGCCGAGCGTGCAAAAGATATTATGGTTCAGCAGGGCAAAGAATATTTCCCGACGGTTGAAGCTGATACTGTTTTAGCTGGATTAAAAGATGTCTTTGGTCGATCACTTGTTCCTGTATTTACTCCGCCGGAGCAGATAATCTCGGCACAGTTTCAGATTCGGGGCGGTACATTTCTATACGGCGGCGAATTCAGCGGTTTTGTTGCCATCACAAATAACTCTTCCGAGCCGCTTGTGATTAGTGACCACGGTTTGTTTAAGGGTAATATCAGGATTGACGCTAATATCAGCGGAGATCTTAGTAAAAATATACCTAACCTGATATTCACCAGGGTCCGGACGGCCTTCCTAATCGAGCCTGGTCGCAGTATCCTTATTCCTCTGCGACTTATGACGGGCGAACTTCGAAAGACGCTCCTTACTTATCCACAGGCATCCCTTGATATAGAATTCGCTCTTTATTTCGATCCCGTAGTTACAAATGAGGGTAAAGTTGCCAACAGACTCATTTATCTCGAACCGAAAAGGGTGCGAATAAGCCGTCCGGGTATCGAACTCAATGGTAAATACCTCAGAGACCGTTTTAATTCGATCTCGAATGACCAGATAGACCAAAAAATCAATACCGCACGGCTGTTCACCGGACTGTTGAAGGAACAGTATGCGATGTCTAATCGTACACCGCCTTACAAATTTATGTATGCCGATTGGATAGCACCTTTATTGAGAAATGCGTTATCGCATAATTCAGGGCTCCTGCGTAATCCGGCTGATGGTGAGTGGGTTGTTAAGATACATACAATGGCTGATATGCTTTCTTTGCCTCTGGATCACGAACTAATCAGTGCCGTGGCGGAGAATTTAAATGATAATAAATGGCCCGTTCGTATGATGGCTATTTATCTGTTGAACACAATCCCGGACAACCAGTTCGATAATGTTCTGGAATGGGCGGCAAAGAATGACCCAAGCAAGAATGTTCGCGATATGGCAACTGTCTTAGACAGGGGACAGCCAGGGCGGCAAGGGCAATTATAAAAGGGCCCGGAAGGGTGAAAAATTTAGAAATGAACCAATCAGGCGGGATTTGCGTAGAATCTGACTAAATGCTACGAAATTTGTTGGAAAAATAGGTTGTAATATCCTGATAATTTTGTAACATTCCGTCTTCTATTGGTAACTGAGATTTTAAAGAGCATTAATAATTTCTGTTTTTTGAAAGGATTATGTAGATGCCGGCTAAAGTAGATCAAGAGAAATGCACTGGTTGCGAAACGTGTGTATCAGAATGCCCGAGCGAGGCAATCACGATGGTTGACGATAAGGCGGTAGTCAATGAAGAAACCTGCATTGATTGCGGGGTGTGCGTTGACGCCTGCCCGGAGGAAGCAATCAGCATGGAGTAAATCAGGTTGGCCCCATCGTCTAGGCAGGTCTAGGACACCGGGTTTTCAACCCGGCAACAGGGGTTCGAATCCCCTTGGG
>DQCG01000173.1:19690-21029 GCA_003533825.1 Phycisphaerales bacterium | reverse complement strand
CGCCGAACTGCCCGAGGCATACAGGAAAATCATACTTCTGCGATACTACGGCGAGCACTCATGCAACCAGATTGCAGAACAGCTCGATATGCCGCTGGGCACAGTAACGAAAACTTTATCACGGGCCTATGCCATGCTGCGCGAATCGCTGCAGCAGCAAAAGCAAGCTTCAAGTTTATGAGGTGTAAAAATGAATTGCGCAGAATCTAAAGAACTATTGGTCGCATACGTCGAAGGACTACTTGAGGACTCCGAAAAACAGGCAGTCGCAGAACACCTAAAGGACTGCTCGGCTTGTCAGGCCGAATTACAAGAGCTGACGGGCCTTCACGACCGCCTCGTGACGAACGGCAAAAATCTGGCCCAACGTAACCTTGAAAAAGATGTAATGAACCAGGTAATCCGAGAACAAAACATAAGGCTCAAAGCAGCCGCAAGAGCTACAGATGCTCTTAAAATAAGGAGAACAATCATGAAAAGTCCAATGACAAAAATAGCCGTCGCCGCGGTAATAATTATTGCCGTGCTGATAGGTATCAATCCGTTCGGATCTTCCATAACCTTTGCCGATGTAGTCAAGCCTCTCCTCAATGCCCGGACTTTGATTCTGGACATTGTTGTGAACACGGACGGCCCTGACGTCGATGAAGACACGGACCCTGTCGTCCATGATGTAATTGTGGACCAGCGAATTAGAAGGGTCGTATCCCTCCAGGAGCATCTCGTCAACATTTTTGATACAGAAAGTGCGAAGATGATCACGCTCCATACCGATGGGAAAGTAGCCGTATATTCGGATATACAAGGCCATGTTCAGGACATAACGCAAAACTACATGACTTTCCTTCTGGATATTATTACCGACTTGCAGAACAATCCTGATTTTGAAGCCGAAAAAATCGGTGAAAAAGAAATCGACGGACAAAAAGTTGTTGGTTTTCTGGCCAGGGACCTTACTATTTGGGCAGATGCTGAAACTGGCCTGCCTGTACGCATCGAAGGTCAATCACCACGGCTATCTGTTATCTACAAGAACTTCCAGTTTAATATTCCTGTAGAAGAGTTACAGTCACAGGTCAGCATGGAGATGCCGGATGGATATAAGTTGGTTGAAAGTAAGGGCGGAGAATTCGACATGGGCACACCCACAGAGCAGGACCTCGTAGATTGCTTACGCATCTGGGCGGAAGATCTGATGGACGGAAATTTCCCTGAGACCATAGGTATGACGGAACTCACAAAAATGCTTCCCCAGATCGAAGCAAAGCTTGCTGAGTCGATTACTTCGGAAGCAGAAGGGACACAAAAGGGAATGTCACTTGGCAAGGGAATGTTGTTC
>DQCG01000173.1:14903-19680 GCA_003533825.1 Phycisphaerales bacterium | reverse complement strand
GTATTCTGGTACCTGCCGGACGGCTCAGATACTTACCGCGTAATCTACGGCGACCTGAGCGTCAAGGACGTCGCGGCGGAAGATCTGCCGAAGTAGAAACTCAAGTAAATACAAAGCATTATCAAAGCAAGGCCGGGCCATATCGCCCGGCCTTGTTTACTTTTTAAAATTTACATAAAAGATATAATTTTATTTAGAGCAAAACATGACTCTCCGGCGTTATATTAGCGACAATCGATTGTTCTCCGTAAGGAGTCCCAAGGACTGATATCAGAAAAGGTAAGTCCCGGATGCTCGAAGACAGACTACTCTTGTGGAAATTCAAGCACGGCAGCAGAGATGCTTTCCGAGCTATCTACGAAAAGTACGCCGGAGATATGCTAACGTTGGCAGGCAACCTGCTGGACGACAAAGTCGGCGCCGAAGACATTGTTCAGGATGTCTTTATCAAGCTCGTCGAATCTGTTGGAACGTTCCAACTGACGGGCAGTCTGAAAAGCTATTTGGCAACCTGTGTCGCAAATCGTTCGCGTGACTGCATACGCAGAAGAGTTCGACAACGAAACGCAATGGCAAAGCAAGCGGAAAAAACGCCGGTCGAGACCAAAAGCACGGTTCACCTGGCGATTCGCAGCGAACAATTGCATAAATTGAGTGACGCAATAACCGAGCTGCCGTACGAGCAGCGAGAGGCCATCGCCCTTCGCATTCACGGCAACCTAAGATTTCGACAGATAGCCGAATTGCAGAATGTTTCGACCAAAACAGTCCAGAGCAGATACCGCTACGGACTGGATAGACTGCGGTCAACCCTGAACGGCGAGGTAAAATAATGAGACCGTCTGAAAAAATTGAAAAGTTAATTAGAAAATTGCGCTACGATACCAGCACTGAGACGCACGACAGAGTCTTCGGAAATGTTATGCAGGCGCTGGATGAGAAACAAAAGCAGAAATCAGGCGTGATGGCGCCTGATATATGGAGAATAATTATGAATACTAATATAAGAAAATTTGCCACCGCAGCGGTAATATTAATCGCCGCAATTATTGGCTTACACTTTATCGCAGGGCCATTCGATGCAACTAGCACCGTTTACGCAGAAGTCGCCGAGAAGCTGCAGAAAGCCCTAACGATGACCTATAAGGTAACTACAACAACACCGCTGGAAGAAATGCCCGATATGGAGATGGAGGTTGCATTCAAAGAACCGGGTTTAATGCGGATGACCATGGCCGGTGGTTATGTATCAGTAATGGACTCGGTGTTAGGCAAAGGTCTGAGCATTATCCCGGAAAGAAAACAATTCATCGAAATGGATTTGTCAAATTTACCCAACGATCCGGGTCAAAATCAGTTAAGTGTCATAGAGAAACTGAGATCATTGCCCGATCGTGCGGACGAAGAACTCGGCGAAAGGGAAATTGACGGCCAAATGGTCCAGGGATTTCGCGTGACCGAAGAGGGCGTCACTCATACCGTATGGATCGATCCCACGACCAAAGAGCTGGTTGAAGTGGATACGGAAATTCTCAACGCTCCGGGGATGAGCAGTACCATGACGGATATCCGGTTCAATGTCGAACTTTCCGACGAACTGTTCAGCATCACACCACCTGAGGAATATACTCGTCTGGAACTTCAGGTCTATGTATCCGAAGCAAGCGAGGACGACTTAATCGAATATCTGCGATTGTGGTCAAGCTGGACAAAAGACAACAGCTTCCCGCCAACGTTGAATCCAGTGGAGTTGGCGAAAGTTTCAATGGAAATGGTAAAAGCAGGCAAGTTCAGACCCGAGAAGACCACGGAAGAACAAAATCTTGACAGCGCAATGAAGATGACCCGTGGAATGATGTTCGTGATGAAGCTGCCGGCCGAGAGCAACTCGCGCTACGTTGGGGAGAATGTAAAGAAAGGCCAAGCTGAAACGCCAATCTTCTGGTATAAGGCGGAAGGCTCGGAGACGTACCGTGTCATCTACGGCGACCTGAGTGTCAAGAACGTGACGCCGGAGAATCTGCCCCAGTAGCTCTTTCTCAAATAAATAGTAATAACCAAAAGTCGGATTATTTTTTTGGCAGCCCTCCGTAGTAAGGATAATTGTCAAAGGCATCGCCCTTGCCCAGGGCACGCGGGTCTTTGGTGGCTTTCAGTTCGGCCATCAAAGCTGCTGCAAGTTTCTTTTTGTCTTTGGCGTATTCAGGCTTGCCGACGACATTATCCAACTGGTTGGGATCCTTTTGCAGGTCGTAAAGTTCCTCGGCTGGGCGTTTTGCGAAGGCCAGCCCAAACAATTTTTTGACCTTCGGCTCGTCGCGGTGTTTAAGCATATACGATTTGGTGGGCGCAGCGTCGACGTCGGCATAACCGAAATGCGTGCCGCGAGGACGGGCGATGTTTATATCTAATGGCTGAGCATAACCCTTTGGTGCTCCGGCTGGCCAACGCTCAGGCTTGAAGTTGCGAATGTACAGGAAATCATGCGTCCGAATCGCCCGCATCGGATAGCCGCCCGTACCGGTTTCCTGACAGACTACGTGACGCTCCTTTCCCGTCAGGACGTGGTCGCGTTTGCGATCAATACGGCCCGATTTGCCAGAGCGCAGAATATTCAGGAAACTGCGAGCAGTCATATCCGCAGTGGGCTTCAAGCCTGCCGCCTCAAGAAACGTCGGCGCCAGGTCCGAGAGGCTTATGAAATCCTCGACAACCCGGCCGCCCTGAACCGCGGCGGGCCAGCAGACCGCCAGCGGAGCATTTGTCCCCGTATCGTACAGGGTGCTCTTGCAACGCGGAAACGGCAGGCCGTTGTCGCCGGAGATAGCTACCAGCGTATTTTCAAGCTCGCCGGCATCTTCGAGCATTTTCAGCAAGCCGCCAACTTCGGTATCGAAACGCTGGACTTCCCAGTAGTAGTCGCAGATATCTGTGCGGACTTCTTCGCTGTCGGGCAAACACGCCGGCACTTCAACATCTTCGAGCTTCATCCCGCTTTTGATGCCGGACTGCCATTTATAGCCGCGATGCGGGTCATGGCTGCCGAACCAGAAGCAGAATGGCTTGCCCTCCGGCCGGGCCTTCATAAACTCTTCAAAGCTCTTATACTGCGGCCCGGCCGGATTCCGTTTCCGCCCGCCCGCCGCATACCGTCCGGGGGCCCAGCCCTTTCGGGTATAACCGATGTGATAGCCGGCCTCTTCCAACAGGTCAGGGTAAACTGTGAACTTCGCCGGAAGTGTGCCATGAAGATTGCCGCCCTCTTTCAGACGCCAGTGCCACTGCCCGGTCAGAATCGCCCCGCGAGAAGGTGTGCACGAAGGCGCCGAAACGAACGCGTTCTCGAACAGAACGCCCTGCCGAGCGACGCGGTCGAACGTCGGCGTTTTAACGACCTTGTCGCCGGCAATGCTCGCATGCGGCCAGGACCAGTCGTCGGCCAGGCAAAAAAGAATATTCGGGCGCTTTTTCGAAGCCCCGCTCCCAAACGGCTCGGAAGCATTCGAACATCCGGCAACAGCCAGCGACGCAGCGCCTAATCCCATTGCCTTTAGAAAATCACGACGTGTATTATATTGACTGCTCATATTTATATTCCTGCCTTTCCATTTACAGATTATTGCTGTTATTCACTCTTGCCGGGCGGGCGCGAGTTTGCTTTTAGCTCGTTATCAAATTCTTCCATCATACCCGCAAGGCGTTTGACGATTTCGGGATGCTTGTCGGCAAGGTTTTTCTTCTCGCTTATGTCGGATTCGAGGTCGTACAGCTCGGTCTTCTTTTTGACCCGGCGGAGTTTCCATTTTCCGCTGCGGACCGCTTCGAGATTCTTGCCCCTGTAATAAAAATATGCTTCGTGCGGCGATACGGCTCCCGGCCTGCCTTCCATCAAAGGCCCAATGTCACTGCCGTCGATTACGCGGTCGGCGGGCATTTCAGCGCCAGCTAATCGCGCAAACGTCGGCAGCATATCAATCGTGCCGCAAACTTCGCTACATACCTTGCCGGCGGGGATTTTACCCGGCCAGCACATAACGCATGGCTCGCGCATCCCGCCCTCGTAGGTTGAAAACTTGCCGTCCCGAAGCGGCAGAGCACAGCCGCCGTGATGTTTCTTGCCCAGCCATGGGCCGTTGTCACTGGTAAAGACCACAAGCGTGTTTTTATCCACCCCGGCGTCTTTCAGAGACGCGAGGACCCGGCCTATCCCCGAATCAATCTGCTCGATAGTCGCCTTGTACGCCTTTTGGACATCCTCGACGTAAAACTCGTCCGAAACGAACAGCGGAATGTGCGGCATCGTGTGAGGCAGATACAGGAAGAAGGGCTTGTCCCTGTTTCTACTAATGAACTCGACGGCTTCCTGGGTGTAGCGTTCGATTAATTTTGTCTGGTCCGCCGGGCGCTCGATAATTTCCTCATCGCGCATCAGCGGCACATTCCACGGCGAGTAATCCTTCCGCCGCCACGCCAGGTCCAGATTTTTGTCCCTGCCTTTGACACCATCCATGTCATTGGAGTATGGAATGCCGAGGTAGGAATCGAAGCCGTTGCTCGTCGGCAAAAACTCCGGCAGATGGCCAAGATGCCACTTGCCGATACAGGCGGTGGCATAGCCACGACTCTTTAGTATGTCGGCGATTGTGTGTTCCTCTGGATTAAGGCCAATATTGTCTCTTGGGAACAAGACCTTGGTAATGCCGACTCGCGGCGGATAACAGCCTGTCATCAGCGCCGCCCGCGAAGGCGAGCAGATCGAAGCAGCCGAATAAAAGTC
>DQCG01000173.1:10810-14838 GCA_003533825.1 Phycisphaerales bacterium | reverse complement strand
GAAGGCGAGCCGAAACAGCCGACGTCCTGGTAGCCCTGGTCATCGGTGAAAATAATAACAAAATTCGGTTTGCTGCCTGTCCCCTGATTAGCCATCATGCAGCCCGGCATAGCCAGTGACGCCATACCGGCACCAAGGACTTTTAGAAAACTCCTCCGAGTATAATCAGTAGTGCTCATCATTTTTTCTCCGTTGCCGTTTATTGTTAATACAAACTAAGTACAGCCTGCATTGTATTGATTCACTCCTGTCCTATCAACCGAATTCTAAGCGTTAAAACCGGTCATCTGCAGTTGAAGAATTTTTCGAGTTTCGCCGGTAATCCTGGCCAGCTCACTGATTCGAACGGGCCAGACCCAGATTATCTTTTCAGTGTCAGTGACAACAAGCACGTCTCTTCGAATCCCGTGGGGGACCCGCTGGGCGGCCAGGAATCTGCCGAGCTTTTTTTCCTCGCTTTGGCCAAGAGGAATAAACCTGTCGCCGGGCCGGCGCCGGCGAACGATCAGAGGCGGCTTAATTTTCTCCAGATCAAACCACTCAATCGAATCGGTTTTGGCGGCCTTGAATTTTTCAAAATCAACTTCGTTCTTTACAAGAACAATCGCCTGTATTAAAAATTTTCCAAACTTTGTCTGTCCGGGAATTTCCACAGTTACAGCTTGGTCTTTAACCGGTCGTGACGATATCGGTGGGGCAAGCCCCACCCTACTATTTGAAAAAAATAAATTTCCGTACTCCCGCCGAACAATAAATCCGCCGGGCAATTCGATTTTCCTGCCGGTGACATTTTGCTCGGCCAGTTGCAGTATGCCTTCATAATGTCCCTGTTTCAGGTATCTCTCGCCGCAGCCGATACCGGTAAGGCTGCGACGAATCAGCTCGACCTTTACCGGCTGCGATTCGGTCAGGAACGGTTTTAAGTCCAGCACTATTACCTGCTCATCGCTATCAGCCAGGCAAGGCCAAACCTTATCCGCCCTGCTGCATACGGTGCTGTAGTACTCGCGGGCCGACCGGGCCAATTGCGACAACTGTTCGACAATCGAATCTGCACAATACCGCTGCAACTCCGGCAGCAAACGGTGCCGGATATAGTTGCGCCTGTACGTACAATCGGCATTCGTATCGTCCCGGCACCATTCGAGATTTCGCTCATCAAGATACTTGAGAATCTCATCTCGCCGGACACACAGCAGCGGCCTGACAAACGTAATCTCATCGGCGAAGACCTTCTGAGGCCAGATACCGCCGAGCCCGCGAAAGCCGGTGCCGCGACTGAGCCGCTGGATGATGGTCTCGGCGTTGTCGTTTTTTTGATGGGCGGTTGCGATCCGGCGGCAATTGTTGGCCTTTGCGATATCGATAAGAGTCTTCATCCGTAACTGGCGGGCGGCCGTCTCAATCGACAGCCTCTCACGACGGGCAAATCCTCGCACATCCAATCGCCTCGTCGCGACGGGTAACTTCAGCGCAGCCGCCTGAGCAATTACAAACTCCTCATCCCGGTCCGCTTCGGCCGCCCTTAACTGATGATTGAAATGTGCGCAGAGCAACTCGGCGTTGAAGAGCTTCCCGGCCCTGAGCGCGTGCATGCCGTAGAGAAGCGCCGTCGAATCGGCCCCGCCGGAAACAGCAAGCAGGACTTTGGCGGCTGAGCCAATAAGTCCGTTCGCCTTTACGAAATCGGCCAGGTTCTTCTCAAATTCGAGCAACATTTCCTCGGTATAAAAAAAAACGGGCCTGATATTCCGCCAAGCCCGAGGTTCGACTGCTAAAAGATTCTATCACAAAACTTCCATCAACGTTAGTTCTCACCCTCGTCGATTTTCTGCAGCTCTCTTATCCGCTTTTCCGCATATTCTTTCCATTCCCTGTACTTTTCATACTGTCCTTCCGTTGCGACAGCCTGCTGATAAATCTGCAGGGCTTCGGAGTAGCGATGCAGATTTTTATCCAGGACGCGTGCCGCTCTGAACCTTGCAGGATGAATCGTTTCGGGATCCCACTGATAGGCCCTTTTGTAATACAACAGCGCTATCGAGTAATCCTTGAAATATTCATAGATTACACCGGCCTTGTATGCGGAATCATCAATCTTATCACTGGATGGATGTTTCCTTATCAGGTCATTGTATTTCGACAGGGCCAGACGTAATTGATTTTCATTCTTAAGAAGAGGCAGCGTTCCGGCTTGCTTATCAAGCTGCAGGGCATCGTAATAAATATCATCCGCCTCAGGTATAGAAGCGCTGACTTTCAAATTAGCCGGTGCCACGTTCGCCTCGATAATGTAGTTATATTTCGGCATGGTATTAAGCCCATCCAGCTCCTTCCTGGCCCACTCAAGCTTCATATTGTTGCCGGTTCTCATGTAATATCCGGCCAGCAATTCAAGACCCTGCCGATACGCCTGCCGATTGACGGCCATCTGCTCTACAATATCTGCCTCACTCGTATCTGCAATACTAATTACGCTACCGGGCCCGAGTGTCGGTCTATCACTTTGCGGAATGAGCTGGCCTTGCCCCTTGTCGGCGTTCTGGCAACCAACCGACACGCTTAGTAATACTATAACTACTCCGGTACATACTAACCTCGCCATAATGGCCTCCTTTCAAACATAAAAAAAAGCAATCCTTATAATCAATAACCAATTATCAAGTAAAAGCCTGTTAGTCAAGAATAAACAAAAAAATATTCAATCAACAGCCTGCTGCGGATTCTAACCGGAATCACCGGCAATTTCTATAACTTTTCATTTAATAATCCCGAGCAAAGGCCCGACTACACCGTCAAAACCGTATTTCGTCCAATTTGCCTGCAAGAATAAGAAAAATTCGGATGTTCAGAGAACCATATACATTTTTCATATCGCCGGTTCCGGGCCTGAAAACGCTGCCGGAACCATTATGAATACCGGCCATGATATCAGAATTGCCCGACATGATAGTATAGGACTTACATGCTACAGGGCCGATTTCGCCTCCAAAAAGTCTGCAAAAGCCGGCAAAAAGCTTTGACATAAGCAGCCGTTTCGGGTATAATATTTTTATATAGCTTGACGATATGACCGTGAGGAGGTCATCTTAATATCGTCATTATAATGAGCCTTTTTTGACGATCCGCAAGATTTTGTGGGTCAGGGGAAAGGTTCCATCGCTAAATTATTTTGGAAAAGGGAATATGAAACCTAAGAGTTTAATCTTTACTATTGTAATGATGAGTTGTTTATTACTCCTGCAGGCCGGCTGCGAAGAGGAAATGATGGCGCCACGGCAACAGCTCAGCCAAGACTTCTTCAGGCAGTTCAATCACATACAGCAGTCGAGCCGACCGGTAGCCACTACGCGTACCACTACCCGTACCAGAAGAACATCGCCAAAAATTGAATTCGAAAAAATGATACACGATTTCGGCAACGTGGGCCCGCGGACGAATAATCTCTGTGAGTTCAGGTTTACGAACGCCGGAAACAGTACGCTAAAAATAGGAGAGATTGTCAATACCTGTGGGTGTACGCCATTCGTCCTGGAGAAAAAGGAATACTCGCCGGGTGAAAGCGGAACATTGAAGGTGAACTATTTTTCCGAGGCACAATACGGCCAGACGACAAAGAATCTCGAGATATACAGCAATGACAGGACACAACCCAAGGTTATACTGGCGGTCAAAGCCAACATTATGATGAAAGTCGATTATGAACCGAAAATGCTGAGCCTTTTGCTTAAGAAGGAAAATGCCGATTGCCCGCAGATTACTATTACGAGCACCGACAACCAGCCTTTTTCGATAAACTCTTTCAAGTCAACCGCCAATTGTATAACCGCCGACTTTAACCCTTCGGAGAAAGCAACGAAATTTGTTCTTCAGCCGAAGGTCGACATGGCGAGTCTGGGGAAGACTTTGAACGGCCGTATCGAGATCGGCATAGACCATCCGGAATGCAAAACCATCTCCGTCGGCATGAGCACCCTGCCACAATTCAAGATATCCCCAAGGGCTATCATTGTACGCGGATCGACATC